>DASQCG010000533.1:0-4349 GCA_035634825.1 Thermomicrobiales bacterium
GGCGCTCACCCAGGAACGCGATCGCCAGCGCGAGCGACAGGAGCGGGGTCAGGTACTGATAGACCATCGCGGTATCGAGCCCGGCCTCGCGGACCGCCCGATGCCAGAGCACGTTGCCGAGCAAGACGCCGACGATGCCGCCGTAGGCGACCGCCGCCCAGGCAACCCAGCCCGGCGGATGAACTGCCACATCCTTCAGCGCCGGAGCCGTCAGCGGGATCACCACGAGGAGCGAGACGGCCAGCATCCAGGCATTGACCGTCTCCACGCCGTACCGCGCCATCAGCGGGATCGGCCAGATCGTCGCACCGACCCAGACCGCCGCCGAGAGCAGCACGAAGAGGTCGCCGCCGATCGACGAACCCGCCGTTCCGCCTCCGCCCACGAGCATGGCGACCCCAGCGAACCCGAGCAACACCCCGGCCAGTCCCGGTCCATGCAGATGGCCGCGGTGGAGGATGGGCAGGACCAGCGCCGAGATGAGCGGGCTTGTCGAGACCAGGACCGAGTGGTGCGAGACGCTGGTCAGATCCAACCCCTTGACGAAGCCGATCTGGGCGATGCCGTAGCCGATCGCCCCGCAGAGCACGAGCCGGGGCCACGCGGCGCGGTTGATGCGCAACGGCACGCCGCGCGCGGCGAGGACCGCGAAGGCCGCGATGGTGGCGATGATCGGCCGCAATCCGAGATAGGCATCGGCGGAGAAGGAATCGAAGGCGTACTTGGCGAACGGGGCCATCGCCGCCCAGCAGACGACCGCCGCCAAGGCTGGCAGGCTCACACCCCGTGTCATATGCCTTCTCGCCGCGATGAGAACGATGAATCGGGATGCACGCGGTTCGATCCGATGACGAATTCAGTTTGCTGTGAGAAATCTACCGTGTCCGCCCGGCATCCGAAGTCGCCAAATCGTCCAATCCGGCGAACCTGCCGAATCCGAACAATGCGCCACGGTCGGGGAATCCTGGGCAGCTGGTTGGGCACGAAAACGGAGCCGTCCGGATTGACGGCCCCATCGTCTCGATACGTGTGCTATCGGCTCTCGATGGCCGAGAACTTCTTGTCGGTCGGGCCGACGAATTGGGACTGCGGGCGGATCAGACGGTTGTTGCTGACCTGCTCCAGCACATGCGCGCTCCAGCCGACCGAGCGGGAGACTGCGAATGTCGGCGTGAACATGTCGCCCGGCAATCCGACCGCCGCCAGAACGGCCGCCGAGTAGAACTCGACGTTCGTATAGAGGCGCCGGCCCGGCTTCCGCTCATTGAGCATCTGTAGCGCCTTATCCTCGGTCAACTTCGAGAGCTTGAAAAAGGCCGGATCGCTGGCCGTCTCGGCCATCTCACGGAGGATCTCGGCGCGCGGATCCTCGGCCTTGTAGACGCGGTGGCCGAAACCCATCAGCCGCTCGCCGTTGTCGAGCGCGCTGGCGAGCCACTTCTCCACGTTATCGGCATCGCCAATCGCGTGGAGCATGTCGAGCACCTTCGATGGCGCACCGCCATGGAGGGGACCCTTGAGCGCGCCGACCGCACCGGTCAAGGCGGAGATCAGGTCAGATTGCGTCGAGGCGATCACGCGAGCCGTGAAGGTCGAGGCGTTCATGCCGTGGTCGGCCAGCAGGACGAGATAGGTGTCGAGCGGCTTCCAGTGCCGCGCCTCCGGCTCCTTGCCGAAAAGCTGGTAGAGATAACTCTGGGCGGTGTTGTGTCCCGCCTTCGGTTTGACGGGCTGCTCGCCGCTGCGCAGGCGGAAGAAGGCCGCCAGGATGCCCGGGAACCGCGCCGCAACCGCGATGGCCTCATCGAGGTCCGGCGTTTCGTCAAAGTGCTCCGAATCGATCGCGCCGAGCGCCGAGAGGCCGGTGCGCAGGGCATCCATCGGTGCGGCGTCATCCGGCAGCAGGCGCAGGACGTCGATCACGGCTGGTGGCAACTCGCGGTTGGCTTCGAGCTTGCTCTGGAACGCCGCCAACTCCGCCTTGGTCGGCAAGTGGCCGATCCAGAGCAGGTGAGCAACCTCCTCGAACGACGCCTTCCCGGCCAGCTCGTGGATGTCGTAGCCCCGGTAGACGAGCCTGCCTTCTTCGCCGAAGACATGACTCAGGGCCGTGGATGCTGCGACGACCCCTTCGAGCCCTTCTGGTTTGGGAAGAGTGATCTCATTGGGTGATGCGGTCGCCGTGGACATAGATCTCGCTCCTCTTCGTCCGCATCGATCGATCATCGCCTCTCCAGCTCCTGATCGACGCGTGCTCTGATCCTGATTCCGCCCCGGTCGAATAGGACCGCGATCCCTGGGTTACTCGATCGTCGAGCGGGAGCCGCACACGCTGCGGCCGTCACACGTCATCCTAGCACTTTGCGCCGCGGTCTCCGGTCATCCATGCACCGGTTTGGCGCCGTACCGCGATCCTTCCGCCGGTGCCCTCGGACCGCCCAAACCCTGACATTCTGGGGATAGGCCGGGATGACCATTGGTGTCTAGGATCGTCGCTGATTGCCGAGCGTTTTGCGGGGACGAGAGATGTCGCTGCGCCTGATCCGACGGGCTCCGGCCCGGAGTATCGCCGTTTCAAGTGATCGCCTGGCCAGACGGGAGCGCCGCCTGCTCCTGATCGGCCTCGTGCTGCTCGCGCTGCCGGTGGCCCTCTTCGCCATGCTGCGCTGGGTCACGACCGGTCCCGATTCCCGGATCATCATCCCGACTGAGCACTTCGTGGCCGTCTCAAGCGCCTGCATCATGTCGTTGTTGCTCGCGATCGCCCTGGGCTATGCCGCGGTCCGCACCCGGGAGCCACGCACCTTCTTCCTCGCCGCGACCTATCTGATGATCGCCGCGCCCTTCAGCGTCCACGGGTTGATGACCCCGGGCCAAACCTTCTCGATGCACGGTTTCCACAACAGCATGGTGGTCAGCGCGCAGGCGTCGCTGATACTCGGCTCCGTTGCACTCATGCTCGCCTCGTTTCCGCTTCCGGCCGCAATCGACCGGACAATCCGCAGCCAATTCGGTCCGCTGATGGCCGGCCTGGTACTCCTCTCGGCCGGGTACATTCTGATCTGCCTCTCGATCCCGACGATCCTCGATTGGGCGCCTACAGGCGCCGAGCCGCCCGGGATGACGACCATCTTCGGCCTCGATCGGCAGGCTGTCGGTCTGCTGATCCGCTACTCCGGGATGTCCGTGGGGATCGGAATGTGCGTCGTTGCCGCGGTCCGCTTCTATCGCTCCTTCGCGACGACCCGTTCCTTCGCCACTGCCGCCGTCACGATCAGCGCGGCGCTGATCGGCGAGAGCCTCTTCATCCAGGCCTTCGGCGCCGTCTGGCACATCTCCTGGTGGCTGTACCACGGGCTGCTGCTGATCGCGGTCGCGCTGCCGATGACGGCGTTCGCGCTGCTCTACCGCCGGGGCAGCTCACTGATCGAAATCGTCGATTCGATGCTGCTGACCGAGACACTGGCAAAAGTCGAATACTCGTTCCCGGACGCTATCGAGGGGTTCATCCAGACGGTCGAGCAGCGCGATCCGTACCTGAAAGGGCACATGCGGCGCGTCTGCGAGTTGGCGGTGGCGATCGCCGACCAGATGCAGGTGCCAGACTCCGCCATCCGTGCCGCCAGCTACGCGGCCCTCCTGCATGACATCGGTAAGCTGGGCCTTCCCCACTCGGTGCTGAACAAACCGGGCCGCCTGACCGATGACGAGTTTGCGGTGCTCAAGGAGCATCCGACGCGCGGCTTTGCCCTGGTGGCGAACATCGAGAGCCTGCGCAGCGCCGCTCCTGCCATCCGATGGCATCACGAGCGGCTCGATGGCACCGGATATCCGGATGGACTGTCCGGCGACGCGGTTCCGCTCGAGGCGCGGATCATCGCGGTGGCCGATGTCTGGGACGCGCTCACGTCGGACCGCGTCTATCGCAAGGCGATGTCAGTCACCGAAGCGCGGAGCATCCTGAACGCCGAGCGCGGCAGCAAGCTCGATGAGCACTGCGTCGATGCGCTTTTCGCCATCATCGAGCACCGCAACCTGGCACCGGTCGCGGCAGAGCCCAATCCGCCCGTGGCGCTCTCAATGGCCGCTGCCGGCTAGACCACCGGCCGCGTGCGGATCGGTCGGTTCGCGGGTTCCGGTCTGCTCGCCGACGCGCCAGGACAGGATCATCGCCGCTGTGACTGCGCCGAGCGCATCGAACAGCAAGTCATGCGCGGTATCCCAGTAGCCGCCGTTCCGGGCGGTGGCGAAGATGACGTCCCCGAACGCTTCGTAGATTTCCCAGATAATGCCGACCGAGATCCCGATCGTGGCCGCAGCGGCCGCGAGGATGTGGGGATGCAGACGTG
>DASQCG010000534.1:0-10764 GCA_035634825.1 Thermomicrobiales bacterium
TCGCCATTCTTGCTGACCGGATCCGTATTCCAGCCGTGGACCCGGTCCCACCCCGCCAGCAGTGGCTGCCAGTGAGCGAGCGAATAGGTATTGGTATCGGTGTCGTACTTGAACATGCCGTAACTACGGCGGGGATCGGTCGGAAGCGTGGTCTCGAACCGGAATGTGAGCGTGATCGTCGCACCTTTGGCAGCAGGCTTGGGGAGCGCGATCGTCAGCAGCGTGTCGTCCTGCCCGAGCGCGCCGGTAGCCTTCTGGCCGTCGACGCGAATTCGCGAGACGGTCATCCCGCCTTCCGCGTATTCCGCCGAGTTCGGATAGAGGCGTAGGTAGATTTCGGACAGGGGCGCACCGGTGTGGTTGATGTAGGTGATCGTGGATTTTCCGGCGATGCTCGCATTTGCCTGGTTGCTGACCGGTGTCATCTCAGCGACGACCTTGTACCGGGTCAAATTGGCCGTGGTTCGGAGATAATCGGACTCGACGCTGTCGACCAGCGGCGCGTAGTCCGGGTCGAGGGACGCGGACGAGGCAACCGGCATATCACTCCGGGCCGCGACGGAGGCGAGCTGCGAAATCGAGAATGCGGCCACAAGCAAGAGCCGAAGGAGATGTGCCCGCACCATCGAGTGGAACTCCGCTAACACCATGCCGCCGAGCCTACAGGAGTCTGATCTGATCCCCGGTCACGACAATACTAAGCGCACAGCGCCGACCGCATTGTTGTTTACGGCAGCGCAGTGGCAGCAGGTGCTGGATCATCTGCGGGCGGCGCTTCCGGCCGAGGGCTGTGGCCTGCTCGCGTGCGCCGAAGATGACGACGGCGACCTGACCGTCGCCCGCATCTTCCCCGGCACCAACACACTTGCCTCCCCTATCCGGTACCGCATGGAGCCGTCTGAAGTCATCGATGCCTTCCGCGCCATGCGGGAGGAGGGACTCCGTCTGGCCGCGATCTTCCACAGCCATCCCGCCACTCCGCCGACGCTTTCCAGGATCGACCTGCGGGAGGCCAACTATCCCGATGCCGCGCTGGTAATCGTCAGTTTCGCCGCCGCGTCGCCCGAGGCGGCGGCGTGGGCCTTGGAGCGGCAAGGGGACAAATGGGCTGCGGCAAAGATACCGATTCGCGTCAGTCCAACCTGATATCAGGGTTGTGTATGCTTGTGCGCGCGTGCTCGCAGGGTAGGCGAGAGCGCTGGGTTTGGAAACTGGGCGGTCTGAGTGGATAACGAACAGCAGGATCAGGTCCTGCGATCTCGTGACGAGATCCTGCGCGCGCTGGAGCATTTCCCGACAGAGCTCAGGCGATCAGTCGTCGAAGCCGCGGATCGTGAAGCGCTCATGCGCCCCGCCTTTGATGGCGGCTGGGGCGTTGTCGAGATCATCCCCCACCTTCGGGACTGGGAAGAGATATACCTCGACCGCGCGACGCGCATTCTGAATGAGGATCGACCGGCGTTGCCCGGCTTCGACGATACGCTCTGGTCGATCGAGCGCGATTACCGGGGTCAGGATCCATACGAGACGTTCGCCGATTTCGCCGCCCTTCGGGGCGAATTGGTGGCACTGCTTCAGGCGGCCACGCCCGAGCAATGGGAGCGCGTTGGCATCCACGGGGTGTATGGTGAGATAACGTTGCAGTGGATGGCGAATCACATCTGCGATCATGATGCCGAACACTTGCAGCAGGCCCGGGAGGCGCTCACGGTCTAACCCGAGCGCGAGGCACACACGAGAGAGACGATGACGACGACGATCCACAAGGCAGCCCATCTTGGTCCCCAGCCCGGTCCAACCGCCGGTGACGTGCGAATCGCTGATCTCTCGAACGATTCGCTGATCATTCGGCTTCATTTCACGATCAATCACCTTTCGCGCTGGCTTTCGCCGATCCATGACCGTGAGCGGATGGATCGCTCGACGCTGCGCGGCCAACCGAGCGTCAAGGAGCTGCTGATCGCCATGCGCGAGGAGGAGCGCCGGGTCTTCCCGATGCTCTACCTGATGGCGACGCAGAACAACCCGGATCTCGACAAGATCCCGCCGCCGGTGATCTCGCCGGAGCAGGCCGTCTACGATGGCACGCGCACCGTCCTTTCGATCCAGTCCGAGTTCCGTCGCCTGCGCCAGAGCACGTGCTCGCTCTTGCGCAGCCTGCCCGATTCAGCCTGGCTCCGGGTGGGCACGAGTCGCCGCGTGCATGACTGGCAAATTCGTGGCCTCGCCGAGACGCTGGTCGCGCACGATGAAGATGTTCTGACCCAGATGGACCTGGCACTTGATCGGGACGGTCTGCGGGACGGAGTCGCCGAGCATGGGCGCTCGCATCTTTACGAGATGCTCAAGATCGTCCCGGTTACGCTTCGCGATCGCACCTAGCGGGGAGCGGCATGACCGAACCCGCTGCGGGGCAGCCAACTATCGAGTCGCTGGCCCGGGAATTCTTCGCGGCAATCGAAGATCGGGATCCGCGCCGCCTGCACGCGACGCTCGCCGAGCATGCGACCTTTCGGGCCTTGCCGCACAGCCAGCCGATCCGCCCGGCCAACGACATCGTCGCCTATTTCGGCACCGTCGTCTCCTCATACCCATCAGCGCACTGGGAGGTCAGCGACGTGATCGCCAGCGGGGATCGCGCGGCGATTCAGTTCGTCGTCCGCGAGTTCTCGACCCGCCTCGGCCGCGATCTGCTGTCAGAGCAGGTGGTGGTGATGCGGGCGGCGCAGGGGCGAATCGTCAACATCGTCGGTTATTACGACTCCAATGAATTCCGCCGCGTCTTCTGGGAAGAGTCCTGAGCCGAGCTAGATGGGGCTCTGGACAACCGGCTTTTCCGCGAATGCTTCGCCCGTGAGGGTGCCGTCGTAGATGACGGCTGCGTGTCCGGCGAGGCGCACGCCCGTCGCCTGGCCTTCGTTTAGCTCGTAGGTCACAGTCAGATCGCGGCCGCTCGACGTCCGGATCCGCGTCGGCGATGTCGCGAGCCCCTGATGACCGAGCACGATCGCGCTCGCTACAGCCCCGGTGCCGCAGGCAAGCGTCTCAGCTTCGACTCCGCGCTCGTAGGTTCGCATTCGCCAGGTGTCAGGGTCGATCCGTGAGACCACGTTGACGTTGGTGCCAGCTGGGGCAAAGGCGTCGTGCAGGCGGAGCGCGCGGCCGATTTCGCGAAAGGTCTCGGCATCGGCGAAGGCATCGGCATCGTCGACCCGGATCACAATGTGCGGCACGCCGACCACGACCCGGACGCAGCACATGACCCGCCCGTTCACCGGGACCTCGATTGGCACCTCGATCCGCTCAGGATTGGCAATGGCGATCGCGGCCGATGGATTCGCCGGATCAGCCCACGCCTCGACGATTCCGCTCGGCGTCAGAAAGCGGTGGTGCGCCTCGGCAATCCCGGCCCGGACCGCAAAGCGGGCAGCGCACATTGCCCCGTTCCCGCACATCTCGCCGTCCGAACCGTCGGCATTGACGTAACGCCACGTGTAGGCGAGCGACGGATCGTCAGCAGGCGGTTCGGACAGCATCACGACACCGTCCGCGCCGACCGAGACCCGGTGCCGGCACACCGCGTGTGTGAACCCGGAGATATCCAGGCCGCTCATGATCCCTGATCGGTTGTCGATCACCACGAAATCGTTGCCGCTGCCACTCATCTTGGTGAACGGGATGGGTATGCCGGTCATGTCGCCCTTCTGCCGCACGCGCGTGCCTGTCTGGCGTACTGTAGCGACATTCGGACCGGACAGGCGAGAGGGTGGGCGAATGAGCATCGCGATGGGAATCGATTTCGGCGGAACGAAGGTACTTGCCGGCGTGGTTGACCTTGACTCCGGCGAGGTTTTGGCCACGGCCAAGAAGAAGACGGACGCCGGGGATTCTGCTGATCAAATGATGAACCGGCTCTACAGCGTGGCGGAGGAGGCGGCCGAGAAAGCAAAGGTTGCCGTCGCGGACCTGCGCGGAATCGGGGTTGGGCTCGCCGGTCAGGTCGATACCGAGCGTGGCGTTCTGCTCGGCGCGCCGAATTTGAGCCAGTCGACGGTCGATCTGCCGATGGCCGCTCTCCTGACCAGGCGGTTCGAGATTCCGGCCAATCTGCGCAACGATGTCCAGGTCGCGGCCATCGGCGAGGCGGCGTTCGGAGCCGGGCGGGGACATCCCGATTTTGTTTGCGTCTTCGTCGGAACCGGCATCGGTGGGGCCATCGTCCATAACGGCGCGCTCGTGAGCGGCGCCGCGGGCGCCGCCGGTGAGATCGGCCACATGGTGATTCACGCCAATGGCCGGATCTGCGGTTGCGGTGGGCGCGGTCACCTCGAGGCCTATGCCTCACGGACGGCGATCACGAAGGCCGTCCTGGGCGAGCTGAAACGCGGCCAGAAGAGCGTGCTGTCCGATGTGCTGACGGGTGTCGAGGACACTCCCGGCGGAACGGCGATTCGATCCGGAGACCTGGCCAAGGCCGTTCGCGCGGATGACGAACTGGCGATCGATATCGTCCACGAGGCCGGCAGATATCTCGGATACGGCCTCGCCTCGGTGATCAACCTGCTCAATCCACCTCGAATCATCCTCGGCGGCGGCGTGATCGAGGCGATCGAACTGTTTTTTCAGGTGGCCGAGCGGACTGCCCGGCGAGAATCCCTCGCCACGTCGGCAAGGTCGGTCACGATCGTACCCTCCGCGCTGGGAGACAATGCGGGGGTCGTGGGCGCGGCAATGCTCAATGCGTCCAACGCCGTGGCCAGCGTTTAGCGACAGCACAGGACGTGATACTATCCGACGGTAATGTTGCGTATGCCACGTTTTCGGGTGCGCTATCCTTGGCGTTCGATTCGGGCGCTCAATATGGTATGGGCTCCTGCTCCGCATATATCGTCGTGTTCGTATTCGCTTTGGTAGAGACGCACGATCGTTTGACGTAAGAGAGTCAGATCGGAACTATCGATGAGCACTAATAGTCTCGCGGCGAACCGCGACGAAGTAGCCGTCTTCGTAGATCTCGAAAACATTCGATATTCCACTATTAATTCATTTGGACGAGAGCCGGACCCGCTGGTGTGGCGCGACAAGGCGCTCAACTACGGCCTGATGGCCGTCGCCAGGGCCTATGCCGACTTTGATCAGCATCCGGCCGCGATCCGGACCCGGCTCGAGGTGGCAGGATTCGAGGCGCAGCATTTTGCCGCCAAGCGGGCCACCGATAGCCAGGGCCGCGAACGGGTCGTCTCCCGCTCCGATCTCAACTTTGCGGTCGACATCATCAACACCGCCCTGGCCCGGCCCGATATTGACACCTTCCTCCTGTTCACCGGCGACAAGGACTTCATCCGACTGGTGACAACGCTCCGCAACCGGCTCGGCCGGCGGGTCGTGATTTGCGGTATTCCCGGCTCGATCAGCCCGGATCTCGTGACCGCGGCGGGCGAAGAGGACCAGATCATCATCGAGCCCTGCATCGACAACGACATCGCCGTCATACGGGCAATTCATACCTACATTGGCCAACTCCACGAGGGTTTCGTGCCGACGCAGAGCCACATGAGCCGCACGCTTTGGCGGTTCCTCGACAAGAGCGCTCTGCCCTCGGAACACATCGAGGCCAAGATCATGGAGTTTGTGCGCAAGGGTATCCTCGCCAAGCGCCAAACAGTCAACGGCCAGAACCAGGAACTGGTGACGACCGAGCTGAACTGGACCAATACGCTCGTGCTCGAGGCACTCACCGACTGGGCGCCCGAACCGGTCAACGGCCAGTGTGACGACCTCGATCAGACCGCGGACGATTGACGACTTCCCCTGAATTGCAGATCGAGCTCGAAGCGCACTTGATCCAGCGCGTCCAGGAGGCCGAGCGGACACGCGACGCGATCACCATCCGCTGGAACCAAATCTCCAACCTGCGGTTGATCCTGGCCGTTTTGGCGATCGGCTTCGGCTTCTGGTGGCTGCGTACCGGCGCGGCGGTGTGGGGTTTGGTCGCGGCCGCGTTTGCGCTCGCCTTCTTTGCGGTTCTGGTCTGGCATCGGCAGCTTGGTGCGCGGCAAGCGGACGCGGCGATTCGCGTCCAGCTCCGGAAGCACGCAATCGCGCGAATCCACCGGGATTGGCGATCCCTGCCTGAACCGCTCGCGCACGATGTCCCGCTCGATCACCCCTATGCGCGCGACCTGGACCTGGTCGGTCATGGTTCCCTGCAGCAGCTTATCGATTCGACCCAGACACCGGCTGGGCGTGAGACCCTGTTTCGGTGGTTATCCGAGGGCGCATCCGAAGCAGAGATCCACGCACGGCAACAGGTCGCGCGCGATTTCGCCGGATCCGAGCAATGGCGCGAGGACCTTGCCGCGGCCGGAGCACGTGCCGGTGACCCGTCAGGCGATGTCGAGATATTGCTCGCCTGGATTGAATCAGCCGGCACAAAGCGGATCGGGGCACGTCACCTGATAGCGCTCGGGTTCGCTGCCGGTACGGTTACGGTCGGCGTGCTCTATGTCATCGGCATTGCGCCGTTTGCGTGGCTGCTGCCGTTCTTCGTCGCCAACGCCATCCTGACCTTCACCGCGCCCGATTCGGGGCAACTCGCGCAGATCAACAGCCACCAGCGGTCCCTGTCCCGGTACCGCGCCGTATTGCCCTTTGCCGAGGCCGCCCCGGGTGCGTCGGCGGAGACCGAGCGATTGCGCGGGAGACTGGTTGCCGCGGACGGAACGGCCTCACACCAGCTGGCGTCGCTGGATCGGGCGCTCGCCTTCGTTATTCCTTCCGGGACGATCATCTGGTTTCCATTGCAACTTGCCGTCAATTGGGATCTGCTGGTCGAGGCCTGGTTGCGCCGACTAGCCGCCGCAATCGGCCCGAATCTGCGCGGCTGGCTTGCGGTGATCGGCGAAACCGAGGCCCTGGCGGCACTTGGCGATACCGCGGCGCTGAATCCGGACTGGAGCTGGCCGGATGTCGTCGCCGACGCCGATGCCTTTACCAGCACCGGGCTCGCGCACCCGCTGATCCCGGTAAACAGGCGGGTCGCCAACGATGTCACCGTCGGTCCAGGCGGGACGGTCCTGATCGTGACGGGATCGAACATGGCCGGCAAGAGCACCTTGCTCCGGGCCGTGGGACTCAACGCGGTACTGGCGCGCGCCGGCGGCCCGGTCTGTGCGGCCGGCTTGCGGATGCCGAACTACGCGGTCTGGTCGAGCGTGCGGATCCAGGATTCGCTGGAAGAGGGTGTTTCGCTCTACATGGCGGAGCTGCTGCGACTGAAGCAGATCGTCGACGCGGCGCGTTCAGGGCCGATCCTCTACCTGCTTGATGAGATCCTGCACGGCACGAACACCACCGAACGCCGGATTGCGGCTCGGTCGGTTATCCGGCAGCTGGTGCAGACCGGATCGATCGGAGTCGTCTCGACGCACGACCTGGAGCTGGTCGATGGCGGGTTGGCGGGCGCGGCTGTCCTCGTCCACCTTGTCGATGAGGTCGTGGATGGGCCAAATGGTCCCGAGATGGTGTTTGATTACCGGCTACGGCCGGGCCTGGCGCCGTCCTCGAACGCGCTCAGGCTGCTCAATCTGGTTGGACTGGGTGAGGGGTCGCCGGTCTAGGTGGGCGGGGCCGAAAGCGGGTGCGTGAACCCGCCGAAGATCGAGACAATCGTCAGGATGATGAGCAGAATCAGGATGGCGGCGCCCGCCAAACTGACGAATCTGATCACGTTGCCCATTTCTGCCGCTCCATCTGTTTGTCTGAACCCGGCCATGCGCCGGAGGCTCCCGCTGGGGCCATTCTACGGGACCGGGTCCTCCCCTGTCCCAGATACAACGCTACGTATGCAGTGAATTGATGATCACGCGCTCAATCACCTGGAGCAGGATTAGCGCGATCAGGGGCGACAGATCGATCATCCCGCCCACGGGAGGCACGACCCGGCGGATCGGCGCGATGATCGGCTCGGTAAGGTCCACGATCAACTTACTGATCGGAAAGCGCATCGTCGGGTCGAACCAGGAGAGAAGCGCGCGGGCGATCACGGCCAGCGAAAGGACGGTGAAGAGCAGGTTGAGGATGCTGGAAAGATCGGTCACAGAGTGGGCTCCAGTGCGGCAAATCCGGCCGCGTCATTGCGCACGCAGTATATCCAAGCCCTAGCGCAAGCCGGGCAGGACCTCATGAGCAACGCGCTCGATCAGATCTGGCGCGGCATGGGCTGGCTGAAAGATGAAATCCCGCACTCCCTGCTCGCGGTATCGACCCACGAAGTCCGTGAAGGCGTCGAGCGAGGCCCACGGATCCTCATCCGGAGTTACGCTTGGAACGTAGAGTACCGATTTGACCACCGAACCGGAATCGCGCCCGGCCGCGACCAAAGCCGCGTCGAGTCGCTTGCCTCGCTCGCCCATCTCCTCCGGCGAACCCATCGAGTTCCAGCGATCGACGTACGGTGCGATCAATCCCAGCATTTTCGGACCGTGCGCGGCGAGGGTCAGTGGCGGACGCGGCTGCTGGATCGGTGCTGGTCGGAATGTGGCGCCGTCCAACTGGTAATGGGCTCCCGAAAAGCTGCTGACCTCGTTCCTGAGCAGGAGGTCCAGCACCTGTACCGCCTCGCCGAACCGGTCGACTCGCTCGGCATTGTCTGGGTACTCGATCCCGAACATCGTGTGCTCGAACTCAACCCAGCCGGTGCCGAGCCCGACCTCGAGCCGGCCGTTGCTGACGTGATCGACCGTCGCCGCCTGCTTGGCGAGCAGAGATGGGTGCCGGAACGTGTTGCAGCTGACCAGCACTCCTATCCGGACCCGATTCGTGACCATCGCCAGCGCCGAGAGAAGTGTCCATGACTCGAAGAACGGGAGATCGCGGCGGAACGTCGGCACGAAGTGATCCGGTAGCCAGATCGAGTCCCAGCCGAGCGATTCGAACCGCTGCCAATCGGCCGTCATCCGCGTGAAGTCGTGGAATGGTGGAGTCTGGATGCCGAAGGTGAGCCCTGCCATTCCGCGTCGTCCTTCCCGTGGGTTCTGTCTGCTATGCGAAACTAGCGCCAACACGTTCCACGCGCGCACCGGCATTGTGCGCCAATTCAGGGGAGATACGAGGCACCGCCATGGCAAGCACGAACGGCAAGGGCGCAAACGGCAACGGCGCATTCGATGTCCGGCACATGAGCCGTAACCTGCTCGATGGCGTCGAGCGGGCCGGCGCGCGGGCCATGCTCAAGGGCATCGGCCTGACCGATGAAGACCTCAAGAAGCCGATGATCCTGATCGCCAATACGTGGATCGAGACGATGCCATGCAACCTCGGCCTGCGCACACTCGCGCACGCGGTCAAGGAAGGTATCAGGGCGGCCGGTGGCGTCCCGATGGAGATGAACACGATCGCCATCTCCGACGGCGTGACCATGGGCACCGAGGGCATGAAGACCTCGCTCATCTCCCGCGAGCTGATCGCCGATACGGTCGAGCTGGTCGGGCGTGGTCACATGTTCGACGCGGTGATCGGTCTCGGCGCGTGCGACAAGACGTTGCCGGGCCTTTCGCTCGCGCTGGCTCGGCTCAATATTCCGGGCTTCTTGCTCTACGGTGGCACGATCCTGCCGGGCGAGGTCAATGGGCAAGAGGCGACGGTTCGCTCGGTCTACGAGAAGATCGGCGCCTACAAGGCGGGCAAGATCAGCGAAGAGGAGCTGAAGCTCTTCGAAGATCACGCCTGCCCGACTCACGGCGCCTGCGGCGGCCAATACACGGCCAACACGATGGCGATGGCAATGGAGTTCATCGGCCTCTCCCCACTCGGGACCGCCAGCCCGCCGGCCGTCAGCGACGAGCAGTGGCAGCAGGGGATCGGCACCAGGGGTGATGTCGTCAACCCGCGCAAGATGGAGATCGGCCGGCAGGCCGGCATCCTGATCATGGACATGCTCAAGCAGGGGATCCGCCCACTCGACATCCTCACCCGCGAAGCCTTCGAGAACGCAATCGCCGGTGTTGCCGCGACCGGTGGCTCGACCAACGCAGTCCTGCACCTGCTCGCGTTGGCTCGCGAGGCCAAGGTCGAGCTCTCGATCGACGATTTCGACGCGATCTCCCGCCGCACCCCGCTGATCGCCGACATGATGCCGGGCGGCAAGTACGCTGCCGCTGATCTCGACAAAGCCGGCGGCACCCCGCTGATCGCCAAGCGCATGGTCGAGGGCGGTTACCTGAATGGCGACCAGATCAGCCCGAGCGGCCAGACGATCGCGGCCGAAGCGGCCGTCGCGGTCGAGACGCCGGGTCAGGATGTGGTCCGCACGCTCGACAACCCGATCAATGAGCACGGCGGCCTGATCATTCTCAAGGGCAACATTGCGCCCGATGGCGGCGTGATCAAGCTCTTCGGATATGAGCGCCACTACCACAAGGGACCGGCCAGAGTCTTCGATTCCGAGAACGAGGCGCTCGAGGCGGTCTACGCGAACAAGATCAACCCGGGCGATGTCGTCGTCATCCGGTACGAGGGGCCAAAGGGCGGACCCGGTATGCAGGAGATGCTGGCGATCACCGCGGGACTGATCGGGCAGGGCCTCGGCGGCGAATGCGCGCTGGTCACTGACGGCCGGTTCAGCGGCGCGACCAAGGGACTCATGTGCGGTCACGTCGCTCCCGAGGCGGCGGTCGGCGGTCCGATCGCAGCCATCCGCGAGGGCGATACCGTCGTGATGGACATCGACAATCGCCGGCTCGATATCGAAGTGGATGCGGACGA
>DASQCG010000535.1:0-4477 GCA_035634825.1 Thermomicrobiales bacterium
GATGTCCGGCAGCGCCCGAGCCTGACGATCATGTCCCGGACTCGCGTGATCCGGCTGCTGATGGACGGCGCGCGCTGCATCGGCGTGGAAGTCGAGGGTGGCGAAGGACGGCGGGAGATCCGGGCCGGACAGGTCATCCTCTGCGCAGGGGCGATCCACTCTCCGGCGATGCTGATGCGGGCCGGGATCGGTCCCGGCGAGCACCTGCGGGAGCGCGGGGTCGGCGTGGTGGCGGACCGGACCGGCGTCGGGCAGAACCTGATGGACCACCCGATGATCTCCGTCTCGGCATACATGAACCGGTCCGCCCGGCTGGCAAAGGCGCAGCGCCGGCACATCTTCCTCGGCATGCGCTGGTCGTCCGGCCTGGCCGATTGTCCGCCGGCCGACATGTACGCGGTCGCCTACAACCGGGGCGCCTGGCACCCGGTCGGTTGGCGGATCGGTGGCTTCCTGACCTGGATCAACAAGTCGTACTCGCGCGGCTATGTGAAGCTGACTGACGCTTCGCCCGACCACGAGCCGGAAGTCCAGTTCGATCTGCTCGGCGATGAGCGCGACCTCGCCCGGATGCGGGCTGCGGTCCGCCGGATGATCGGATACTTCGATCATCCGGCCCTAAAGGCAGTCGCGGACGAGCCGTTCCCGACCAGCTACACCGAGCGGTACAAGCGACTGGCGGCAGTCACCCGGCGCAACGAGGCGATCACGACCGCGCTCGGTTGGACGCTGGATGGTCCTGCCCAGCTCCGGGAGCGGGTGCTGCGCGGCGTGGTGACGGATGGCACGAGCTACGGCGCGATCCTCGATGACGACAAGGCGCTCGGCGAGTATCTGCGCGCGACGGTAACCGGGATCTGGCACGCGAGCGGCACCTGCCGGATGGGCGATCCGCGCGATCCGTTGGCCGTGACCGACGGTACCGGCAATGTGATCGGTGTCGAAGGGCTGCGGGTCTGCGATGCGTCAATCATGCCGACGATCCCCTGCGCGAATCCGAACGTGCCGATCATGATGATGGCCGAGCGTATAAGCGACCTGATCCTGAACGAGGCGTAAGGAGGCACCGGCGTGCGCTTCTCACGGATGATCACCGCAGTCGATGCCCACGCCGAGGGAGAGCCGGGCCGGGTCATTACCGGCGGGGTCGGACCGATCCCGGGCGATACCGTCTTCGCGCAGATGCAGTTCCTGGCCGAGCAGCAGGACGAGATTCGCAGGCTGATGCTGCGGGAGCCGCGCGGCTATCCGGGCCTCTGCTGCAACCTGCTGGTGCCACCGACCGATCCGATGGCCGACATGGGCTTCATCATCATGGAGCAGATGGAGTACCCGGCCATGTCCGGCTCAAACACGATTTGCGTGGCGACCGTGCTGCTCGAGACCGGAATCCTGCCGATGACCGAGCCGGTCACCGAGTTGACGCTGGAGTCGCCGGCGGGGTTGGTCAAGGTCCGGGCCGATTGCGCCGACGGCAAGGTGACGCGGGTGACCTTCGAGAACGTGCCCGCCTTCGCGCTGCACTTGAACGTGCCGGTCGAGGTGCCGAATCTCGGCACGATCAAGGTCGACATCGCCTGGGGCGGAATGATGTATGTCCTCTTCGAGGGCTGGCAGGTCGGGCTGAATCTGACCCCGGACGAGGGCGCCGATTGCGTCAAGTACGGCGAGATGGTCAAGGCGGCCACGCGCGAGCAGTACCCCTCGGTCCACCCCGAGCACCCGGACCTGACCGGTCCGACGATCGCGATGATCACCGGCAACCCGGTCAGCACGCACGCGCACGGCCGGA
Source organism: Thermomicrobiales bacterium (assembly GCA_035634825.1). Classification (GTDB taxonomy): domain Bacteria; phylum Chloroflexota; class Chloroflexia; order Thermomicrobiales; family UBA6265; genus DASQCG01. The sequence continues at coordinate 1,793 of DASQCG010000535.1, forward strand.
ATACGGTCGTGATCTCGACCGGCGCCTTCGACTGGGAGAAGCCGTCCACCTGGACCGGTGCGCTCGATCGCTCCGCCTGCGGGACGGGAACAAGCGCGCGGATGGCAGTGCTGAACGCGAAGGGCAAGCTCGGGCTGAATCGGGATTACATCCACGAATCTATCCTGGGCACGACCTTCGTCGGCCGCCTGGTCCGCAAGACGAAGGTCGGGCCGTACAACGCCGTTGTGCCGACGATCAGCGGCCAGGCCTGGATCACCGGCATCGCCCAGTACGTCCTCGACCCCACCGACCCGTTCCCCGAGGGCTACCGCGTCGCCGACATCTGGGGCGGCATCACGGACTGACCGTGAATTCCTGACTGCTTGGTGACAAACCTCCTATTGAGCCCACATTGCGCCCGGCGAAGAATGGTCGAGGGTAATCGCGACGCATTCGCAACGGGAGTCAGATGGAAAACAGCGCAGTCAGCGATGCCACGCTCACGCTCGTATACCAGCGGTTGACTCCGGGCGAGCAAATCTTATGGGCCGGGAGACCTGAACCAATCGTGCCTCTGGCGTGGAATAGCAGGCTCCTTGTCCTCTTCGTAAAGCCGACCCTGCCGGTATTCGTCCTGGCACTGATCTTCGGACTGGCGGTCGGAAGCAAGGTGCTGTATTTCGCATCACCCATGGGGATGCTCATTTGCAGCATCGTGATTCTGGGTTCCAAGTCGATACGGGCGATGCCGGTCGCGCACGAGGAGTACGTGCTCACCAACCTGCGTGCGTTCTCTCACTTCCAGTCCAATGGCACACGGATCCTCGGCGAGATGCTGCTCGACGGCAACACGCTGATCCAGAAACGGCGCTGCGGGCAAGGGACGACAACGCTCGTCTTCTCACGCAGCCAGAATGCTACTGAGCCGCGCAAGGTGAAGGGGCTGGGCACGGCCCGTGTCGGTTTCCTCAACCTGCGCGACGCCGAATCCCCGTTGAAAGCTGCCGAGTGGTCCGTGGCAATCAATCCGATATTTCAACCACCTGCGCCGGCAACGATAACGAACCTGGAGCGGGCATGGACGCGGAACTGAGTCGGATCGCGGCGGATGTGCTTCGGCCGGGCGAGCAAATACTCTGGGCGGGAAAACCGGTCCGTGGTAGTCGCCTTCCGTTGCCTCCCTACTTCGGGATTCTCGTCGGTGGGTTTCTACTCCTCCCGATATTGATCTACGCCGTCTCATCGGACCACAGCATCGCTGCTCTCGTGATTAACCTGGTTCCGATCGTCTTCATTTTTGGCTTGATCGCGCTCGTGTTCGCGAAACTGCGCGGGAAATACGCGAGTGCCGCGCACAACACGTTTCTCCTGACTGAGAACCGCGCCGTGCACGTATTTAGTCATGCCCAGGTGAGCAACGTGGCGAGTGTGCCGCTGCGCAAAGGAACATCAGTGCGTCTTTTCAAGGGTAGATCGACGGCTGGAGACCTCCTGATCCGGCGCAAGGCTGGCCGTAAGGACGGCGACGCTGCGACTTCCACGTTCATGCTTGGTCGGTCCGCTTGGGCAGGTATCAGGTTCAGCGGCGTTCCACATGCGGAACATGTCCGTGACGTCGCGGAGCGGGCGATTGCAAAGAACCAGCAATTCGAGCCCGAGATCCATGAGAACCCCGGCGGCTAGATCATCTTCGCAGAGCGGTCGAGTCCGAACGCCGTTTCTCGAGCTCCGTTGAAGGCCTAGCTGGCCTTGGCGAGCTCCTCCGCCGGTTCCTCGGCGGGTTCGGGTTCAGGTGCGGCCAGGAGAGCGGCGATCCGTTTTGGGTCGCGGCTGATTACGGTGAGGTAGGCGCGGGCGGCGGAGTCGGGGAAGCGGACGCGGCGCTCCCAGTCACGCAGGGTGCCGAGCGGGATCTCGTATCGCCGCGAGAACTCCTTTTGGGTCAGCTTTAGCTTCCTGCGGATGCGCTTCGGATCCGGCAGCGTCTTGATCTTCTCCCGGTCCTCATCAGTCAGGAACGGCTCCTCATCGGGGTCCATGAGCGCGTTGTACTCAGCATCCTCGTCCGTCAGGGCATCAAAGCGCGCCCAATCTGTGTCGCTCTCAAGAACACGAGTCGTACCATCTTCGAATACCTGAACCAACGTTCCGTCAGGATAGAGCTGCGCCCTGATCGTATTTTCTTCGTTCATCGGATCTGACCTTTCTCGCCGAGATGACTCGAATCCATCCTCCCCGACGCGTGTATATGACCGCTGCCAACTTCTCCCCTACCATCCCGATCACTTTACGTCGTTCTTCGCCGTGCTCCGGGCGCGAACTATCCACGTCGATTCGATTTGGGTCTACGAATGCCCGTGTAGCGGCACGGAAATCAATTTCGTGCTTTTCAAGATTGATCACTGCTTTGACCGGGTCCCACTCAAATGGGATAGGTGGATCGCTCTCCCGAAGATAATACTGCACTGCAGTACTTCGCATAGCCGCATCTCCGTGGTTTCGCACCAAGTGTTGCGAATAGTATCCACCAAGACATTGGACGGCGTTAACAGCCGGAGCGGACGGTTTGGTTGAGGGACGTCCAGTAGGTGGGCAGGGATTTGTAATAGGACGGGGTATCGTCGTCGGTGATCCAGATGTTGCCGGCGTTACGCTGCCGCGAGAGCTCGACCGCGTCCTGCCACGACCCCGACGGTGTCGAGT
>DASQCG010000536.1:0-23130 GCA_035634825.1 Thermomicrobiales bacterium
AAGATCGCGAGTACCGTCGATGTGGCCAGTCATCACCGTCTCTATGCCGGCATCGGAGCGGGCTGGTATGAGCACGAGTGGAAAGCCTACGGCTACGAGTGGACCGACACGCCCACAAGGATGGGGCGGTTCCGGGAGGCGGTGCAGATCATCCACAAGATGTGGACCGAGGACTACCCGACCTTTACTGGCCGCCACTACACCATCGCCAAGCCGATCAATGAGCCGAAGGATGCCGGTCGGGGCAAGATCCCGCTCTGGATCGGCGGGGGCGGCGAGCAGGTCACGCTCAAGCTGGTGGCCCAGTATGGCGATGCCTGCAATGTCGCCGGCGACAGCGCGACGATCCGGCACAAACTGGATGTCCTGCGCGGCCACTGCGACAAGGTCGGCCGCAACTACGACGAGGTCATCAAGTCCAGCCAGATCCGCATCCACCTGATCGAGCCGGGCGAGGACCCCGAGAAGGTGTCCGCGCCATACCGAGGCACCCACTACACGTGGGAGCGATATCAGAGCGAGATGCTGGTCGGCACGATCGACCAGGTCCGGAGCGAGGTCGAGCGGCTGATCGAAGATGGCATCGACTACCTGATCATCTACATCGCCAAGGCCGCGTATGAGCCGGATCTCGTCCAGTACGTCTCGGACGAGGTCGTCAAGAAATACAGCTAGTGCCGCCGCAACGCCGGGTTTACCTCGAACCGCACAATCTGGAATGGGCTGAGAGGGCGGATCAGATCGCGAGTGAGGTCGCGGGTTTGCTGGGGCCGATGCTGGTGCGTTGGGAGCATATAGGATCGACCTCGATCCCGGGAATCCGGGCCAAGCCGATCATCGACCTGCTGCCACTGGTGACATCGGTCGAGGCAGTCGATGCGTTGCGGGGCGAGTTCGAATCGGCCGGGTTTTACTGGTACGGCGAATTCGGCTTGCCCGGCCGGCGCTACGTCAACCGGGACGACCCCGTGACAGGCGATCGCGTCACCAACGTGCACATCTACGCGGTCGAGGACCCGGAGGTCGAGCGCCACCTCGCCTTCCGGGACTATCTCCGCGCCCATCCGGACGTTGCCCGCGATTACGAGGCGGTGAAGGTCGATTGCGCGGCTCAGCACCCGACCGACATCACCGGCTACATGGACTGCAAGGACGCCATCTGCAAGCAGATCGAATCCGCCGCAGTCGCCTGGTACCCGTCGACCCGCAACCGGTAGCGCGCAACCCCCGACGCACAGAAGGGTGCCCAACACGGCCACATCCGGGAGACCCACGCGAGGTCACTCAACCGGCCACGCTGTTGGGTACCCTATCGCGCCACGTTCCTTGCGGTGCTCACAGTCAAGCCATGAAGCGATTGAGGCGGAAGAGGTCGATGTTGTGGTCCGTGCGGTCGTTGATTGCGAGGTCGGCCAGGATCTCGCCGATCACCGAGGCGAACTTGTAGCCGTGGCCCGAGCAGGGCGAGGCGACGATCACCGGACTGCCCGGAGCCAGCCGATCGATGATGAAGTGCTCGTCCGGCGTGTTGGTGAAGATGCACGAGGCCAACGACATGACCGGGCCGTCCGCGTCCGGGAAGAAGCGGCGCACGCCCTCGCGCAGCACCTCCTCGTCGGCCTGATTCGGCTGGCGGTCCCAGTCGTCGGGATCGATCTGCTCCTCGCGGTGGTGGTATTTGCCGAACTTGAAGCCGGGGATGCCCCAGATCGGGAAGCCGTAATAGCGCTCGTGCGCGTCTGCCTGCAGGTTGAAGACCGGCAGCGTGTCGAGCGAGAAGCGCTCCGGATGGGCCGGCTGGAACCAGCCGAGGACCTGGCGCTCGGGCACGCTGACGCCTGAGAGCAACGGGACATGATTGCCGATCCAGGCGCCGGTGCTGACGATCAACTGCTCGGCCTCGTAGATCCCCTTCGTGGTCTCGATTTTCACGCCCGATGTTGTTGTTGTCCACGACAGCATTGGTTCGTAACCGCGAATGACCGCGCCGCACTCCATCGCGCCTTCGACGTGCGCGACGATCGCCCGTTCCGACGCCACGAATCCGCCGTCGGGCTGCAACACCGCCTGGAAATCGTCCGGGACTGAGAAGGCCGGGTAGCGCCGCATCAATTCCTGCGCCGACAGCACGTCATGCGGCAGGTCGTGCAGGTCACAGGACTGCTTCGATTCGCGGAAGACGAACTCATCGACCGGCCCGGTGTCGATCGAGCCCGTGACGTAAAGGACCTGCTCGCCGAAGTCGTGGCCAAGTTCCCGCCAGAGTTCGAACGCCCGCCGGAGAAGGGGCACGTATGAAGGATCTTCATAATAGGCAAGCCGGATGATCCGGTTGACCCCATGCGAAGAGCCCATCGCGTGGGGGATGCCGAACCGCTCCAGGCCGAGCACCTTCATGTCGCGCCTTGCCAGGTGATAGCAGGCGGCGGCACCCATTCCCCCGACACCGGCCACAATCACATCGAACTTTTCGATCATTCAATCGGCTCCGATCAATCAATACGCAAGTCGACGCAAGGCCTCGGCGAGCACCTGGATGCCGAGCGTGGCGTGATCGGTGCTGGTGTACTCCTCCGGCGTGTGGCTGCGCCCGTCCTTGCTCTGGACGAAGATCATCGCGGTCCGGGCGATCTGCGAGAAGCGCTGAGTGTCATGGACCGCGCCCGAGGTCATGCGTATGTGAGGGATGCAGAGATCGGTCGCGGCTTGGTCGAGCAGATCGACGATGCCGGGATCGCATGGCCGCGGCGCCAAATCCTTGTTGATGTGCAGATCGACGTTCAGCCGTCGCCGGTCGGCAATCTCATAGATCAACTTCTCGTGCTGTTCATAAAGTTGTTCCCGGAGCGCGGGATCCGGATGACGCGCATCAATCATGAACGTGACGCGCTCCGGGATGATCGCCGGGAAGTTTGGCTCGATCGCCAACCGGCCGACGGTCGTCACGGCTGGTTGGCCCATGTCGATCGCGTTTTGGATCACGCCGCTGATCATCTCGGCCGCCGCTGCCATGGGATCCCGCCGGTACTTCATCGGGAACGCGCCGGCGTGGTTCGCCCAGCCTGACACCTCGACGACGTAGTGGCGGTAACCGGTGATCGCTGTGACGATCCCGACCGGCAATTGCTCGAGCTCCAGCACCGGACCCTGCTCGATGTGCAGCTCGATGAAGGTGTCGATATCGTCGCGCTTTGCCGCCGGGATCCGGGTCGGGTCGAGGCCGATTCCGCGCATGACGTCGCCGATCGTCTCGCCGTCGAAACTGATCGTGGTTGCGAGGTCCTCGGGCGAGATCAGGCCGAGGACCGCCCGCGATCCCCAGAAGCCCGCGGTTGAGAAGCGGCTGCCCTCCTCCTCGCAGAGCGAGACGACCTCGATTGTTCGCAGCGGCTGCCCGTGCTGCTTCAGCAGCGCCTCGGTCGCGGTAAGAGCGGCGATGATGCCGAGCGCGCCGTCGAACCGGCCTCCGGGAGCCTGAGAATCGACATGCGAACCGCTGACGATCGATGGTCCCGGCTCCGTGCCCTTAGCCACTCCCCAGAGATTGCCGACCGCGTCCCGTCGGGTCTCGAGCCCGGCCGTCTGCATCCAGGATTCGAGCTGATCCTGCGCCGCGACCCATTCCGGCGAGTAGACCGTCCTGGTCACTCCGGTCTCGCCGACCTGCCCGATGCGCGAGAGGTCATAGACCCGTTGTTCGACGATCTCCGGGTGAATTTCCTGTTCCGACATTCCGCCTCCGCGCATATCATTCGGGCATGGAGAAACGAGACACGATTCAGATTCAAAAACTCATCGCGGAGTATCTCATTCAACTCGCGGATTGGCGGCGGATGCGGTACCAGGATGACCTGCGCGATACCCGCAATCTGCGCAGTGCGGATGGTATCGAGGAGCTGGCAGCGCACGTTCGGTCGCTGCCGGATGACGATCCGCGCCTGGCCGAGCTCAACCGACTTTGGCGACGCGGCGAGCAGGTCGAAGTCGGGCAGCAGGCGGCCTATGAGATCGGTCGGTTTCGCTTCTTCATACCCGACACCGAATTGGATCCGTTCGTAAGCGAGATGGTCGATCTGGCCCGGACCGATGCCAACGAGCATGGGCGATTTGGTGGCAAGCAAGTTTCTGGTGACGAACCGTGGGGATAAATATCGGATGAAGCCAGCTGCCGAGGGGCCTCCAGGCGAACCATTGAGTCAGATCGTGACCTCCGTCACCGGCATCGTGCCGTGATGAGCGAACACAGCCGCCCGGGCAGCGGAAGCATTGCCCCCGGCCGCCCGCTCCGTTTCACCGTCCCGGCGTTGGCGTTGCTCCTCGGCGTCAGCGAAGACGCGGTTCTGGGGCAGATCGAGCGGGGCGAGCTCCTGGCGATCGAGGAAAAGGAGGGCTGGATGATCTATGTCGATCTGCCTGACCTGTCTCAGCCCTCCGCGGCCAGCCAGCCCGAATCCGAGTCGGCCGGCGCTGAGCCACCGCACGACGAAGTCCTGTCAGTCACCCATGCGGTGGAGTCGCGGGTGGATGAAGACGCCGACCGGTCGCCGGCGTTGCCGGTCCCGGTTGCGATCCCGATATCGCCGGTCGACCTGACGCTGCTGATCAACCTGGTGACGGATCTGACCAAGCGGAATGCCGAGCTCCTGGATTCGACCGCGCAGTGGCGGGAGCGGGTCCAGCATCTTGAATCCGAGATCCAGCGGTTGATCATCCCATCGCCGGACCACAACCGAGCCATCGATGGGCCGCGGACGCCTCAGGAAGACGTTGCGGCGGACTCGTCGGAGGTTGAGACGGAGCGCGCGAGTCGATTGGCAGCCGAGGCCGAGATCGTCCGGCTACAGGCCGAATTGCGGGAGGTCAAGCAGCTCCAGCAGCTCCTCCAGAATGCGTTCCAGGATCCCGTGGCTCGGTCGGCGGCGGGTTGGCGCACGGAGTCGCTCGAGCCCGAGCATGCGAAATCTTCGTGGTGGCGTCGGTTGGTCGGCGGCTCCTGACCGAGGGACTCACCTGGCGATCGCAGCCCTGCAGTCCGCATTGCGCCACTCCATCGCGCCGTCGGACCTGTCAACCGTCATTGGTCGGCATTCGCATGCTGGCGAGAGGCAGGAGTCTACGGTTTTCGCATGGTTACAGTCAGATGGGGAGGTCGAGGAGGAGCGGCAGATCGTCGGCCTGCGCTGAGACACGGTGGATCAACTCGAAATGGCCATTGAGCGCGGGCGCCAGACTGCCTCTGATTTCGGCCCAGGCGGATTCGGCGCCGGCCTGGTCCTCGAAGACATTGACGACCTGGACCGTGTCCTCGCTCATCCGCAGGACAAAGCTGTCGAGCAAGCCGAATCGGCGCAGAATCGGGACGTTCTTCTGGGCGAGCGCCTTGAGATAGGCCTCATAGTCCTCAGGATTGCGCACGGCCTCAGTGAGGCGCCAAGTGACGATATTGGCATGCATTTATCGCGCTCTTTCTCAGCACCGCCACCTGGCCGATTCATTCACCCGATTGAATGCATGATATCAGGCAGTACGGAGCTTTGGACTGCCCATGAGTCCGGCGCGTGGGCGGGTACGCTGCACGCGTTGAGACGGTCTCTCGACCGTGTTCGTGCGACGATGGAGGCGCCATATCGGACGCCGTCCCCCGGATCAACGCCGCCCTGCAGGACAAGGGACTGATCTCCTCCTGGCTGGTCCGAGCCGGCGCGGACACGATGAGGTATGTAGGCGTTTACACCAGCGAAGAGGCGGTCCAGGAGTTGTGGGCATGGGCGGCCCCAGATCCCGAGTTCAGACAACTCTTCGCAGACTACCTGGAGTCGATCCAGCATGAAACCGGACTACTGACCGACGTGTTTCATCTCGGTAGCAGATGGCGGTACCCGGAGTCTGTATCGGAAGCGGACCAGGAGTTCGGCGCGCTCATGCTCCGGGCCAGCGGCAGGCGATATGCGCCTGGTACGACGACTGGCCGAGGAGCAGCATTGCCGCGGCAAGCACCAGGCAGGAGATGACCGCCCACCTGCGGACCTCGGCGCGGAGTGGAATCCGGCTGGCGAATCCGATCGCAATCGGCGGCAGGAGCACCACGCTGAGCGGGAAGACCAGCAACGGGTACAGCAGTGGCCAGGCAAAGGCGTTGGCGCTGATCACGCAGAACAGCAGTGTCAGCGCCGCCGCGACCGAGACCGTGTTCATCGCCGCATTGTCCCGAGAGCGGCTCCAGGCACGACGGGGCGCAAAGATCAAATCCGCCGCGATCAGGAAGAGCAGCGAAGCAATCGCAATCGGACGGATGGCGGCAGGGTCGCAATTCCGGACCCAAGGCTCGGCCGCGATGGTGAGGGCAAACGTCAGCATTGAGATGGCCGCGATCGGAATCGCCACGAACTCCGTCCAGTGCCACTGGCGCGGGGCAACCCTGGCCCGGTGCGCCACATAATCGTTCGCTATTGCGAACCGGATGATAGTCGCGGGTTTGAACGCCATGGCGTCCTCACGTCATGTGCCGAGACGGCGAACATGGAGCAGGTTGGTGCGGCCTGCCACCCGCATCATTGGCAGCGAGCCGACGATCAAAACGTACTCGTCGGCGCGGCCGAGACCGGCATCGATCACGGCCTGACCTGCCACTCTGAACATCGTATCAGGGTCTTCCTCAACCGGCACGACGACAGAGCGCAATCCCCAGACCAGGGCCAAACGCCGGGCGGTCGCTTCTTCCGAGGTGATCGCAATCATCGGAGGCTTTGGGCGGTACTTGGCCAGCCGCTTGGCGGCGCTGCCGGTCAGGGTGAAGACGAGGATGTGCTCGACCGGCGCCGTGTCGGCCAGCGCCATTGCCGCCTGCGCAATCGCGTCGGCCAGCGCCAGCGAGCTGTCACCGTGGGTCGGCAGGGGCTGGGACGAGGCAGACGTGCGGATCGGACCCTCGCGCTCGGCCTCGGCGATGATCCGCGCCATCGTCTGGACCGATTCGATCGGGTACTGACCGACGGCCGATTCGGCTGAGAGCATGACCGCATCGGTGCCGTCCCAGACCGCGTTGGCGACGTCACTGGTCTCGGCGCGGGTAGCCATCGGCTGGGTGATCATCGATTCCAGCATCTGGGTTGCCGTAATGACCGGTACACCGAGCGTGTTACAGGTCTGGATGATGTGTTTCTGCGCGCGGGGGACCCGTTCCGGCGGCAGCTGCACGCCGAGGTCGCCGCGGGCCACCATCAAGCCGTCGGCTTGGGTCGCGATCTCGCCGACATTGTTGAGGGCTTCCGGGCGCTCGATCTTGGCAATCAGCGCTGGAACCGCGTGCCCATGCGCGCCGGCGACGCCCTTGGCCAGGACAAGGTCGCTGGCGTCGTTGATGAAGCTGAGGCCGAGATAGTCGACGCCGTGGCTGACCGCGAAGGCGATATCGATGCGGTCATCGGGCGTCAGTGAGCCGCCGACGATCGCAGCGCCGGGCAACGTGACGCCCTGTTTGCTGTGCAGGATGCCGCCGCGTCCGACCTTGCAGAGGGCGGATTCGCTGTCGACTCGCTCCACCAGCAGCTCGATCAAGCCGTCCGCGATCAGGATGCGCGAACCTGGTTTGATGACCTGGAGGAGCTGGGGCAGATTGATGCCGATCAGTCCCTCGCGGGTCGATTCGGGCATCGGCACGATCCGGACGTCACTGCCGCGAGCGAATGGAACTGGGCCACTGCCGTCGGGGAGTGGTCCGGTGCGGATCTTGAGGCCGCGGAGATCGAAGAGGATTGGGACGGGTTTGCCGAACGCGTCGGAAGCGGCGCGGACATCTTCGATCAAGCGGACGCGCGTCTCCTCGCTGCCGTGGGCGGCATTGATGCGCACCATGTCGGCGCCGGCGGAGATCAGATCGACCAGTTTGTCCTTACCCGCCACTGCGGGACCGAGTGTCGCCACAATTTTGACGCGACGCTCAAGTGCCACTGGCATCCTCCCCACGCGGTTCCCTCACTTTCGCGGCAATCCTACCCGAAGCGGATCAGAACGTGACTCCACTGATCAACATGATGTTGGCGTATGGCGTGCATTCGCCACTGCGCACGATCGCCACCGCGCCTTCGCACATTCGCTTGAACTCCTCGTGCGGGACGGTGCGAACCGTAGCGCCCGCGAAAAGGGCGCGCACCTCGTTCGGGATTTGCTGGTTGTGGTCGAGCAGCTCTTCCGCCAGGACGACGCCCTCGACCTGGAGCTCGTGTCCGATTGCCCGGGCCAGATCAAGCACACCGGGAAGGCCAGGCAACACCGCGAGATCGATCCGCTCGACCCCCAGTGGGATGGGCAGCCCCGCATCGGCGATGACGAGCCGCTGCGTATGCCCCATGCGGGCGATGACGTCCGAAAGCCGGTGATTCAGGATGCCATTCTTCTTCACGGGATACCTCGCATTGCGAACACACGATGCACAAAGCGTAGCGCGTCAACCCTGCTCTGGCGTGCGAACAGGGGAAGATAGGACCGATGTCCATCCGCTCCCCCTCTGGGGTCTTGCGCTGTGACATAAGATCGAATCAGCGAAAGCTGATCGCAAATCCACGCCGTACCGGTAGCGGCGCGACGAAACGTAGGTGTTCGCCCCGACGTACCTGGAGGAACGACAGGCACCCGCCATGACTCCCCCGCGCGCGGCTCGATCGCCGTTTACGCTGCTGACCCCAATCGTGATCGGGGTAGTCGCCGCGAGCGCGGCAGTCATCTTCCTGGTCTTCCTCGTCATCCCTTCTCGCGGTAAGGTCCAAACCGATGCGCAGCGGCCGGATGCGCCCGCCATCAACGCGCCCGGCGTTTCGGAATTGCCAAAACCGAAGCAGGAAGGGCATCCCATCAATCGCATCAATGAGCCGCTGTTCCTCGACCCGACCAGTACGCCGGAAGACCTTGCCATGGTGGAGCCGACGAAACGTCCGACGAAGACGCCGACCGAAGTCGTAGTGGTGGAGTTCTCGTCGACGCCGCGAGTGATACGCACGCCGACGCCGACCTACGCCGCGCCGGTCATTATTGAGCAACCGACCATGGTCTGGGTGCCGACCGAGGCTCCTCCGCCGGTCCAGCCACCACCACCGGCGGCGACCGACACGCCGCCGCCAGCGCCGACGGCGACCAAGGTTCCACCCACGATCGCTCCGGAGCCGACCAGGACACCCGCGCCGCCGCCTCCTCCACCCGCGACGGCTACGCCTGCACCACCGGCGCCGACCGCCGATCCCACTTCGCCGACGCTACCGCCGGTTGACCCCACTCCAACCGTGTCTGCCAGCGTGACGCCGACCGCGACCGTGCCGATCATCGAAGGGCCGCCGGTCACCGAGACGCCCACCGATCTGACGGTGACGCCGGGGACGACTGACACCCCGACTGCGACCAGCACGCCCAAGTCGAAGAAGAAACGCACGCCGACCGCTACCCCAGACGTATCACCCTCGAGCGAGGCTACACCGGCCAACTGACCGTTCAGCGAACCGGCTGGGCCTGTGCGATCATGCCCGCATGAATCCGCAATCCCGCTCCAGGAGAATGTGATGGCCTCGATCGACCGGGTTCCACTCGGCCAAACCGGCCTGGTGGTTCCGCCCATTGCCGTGGGATGCGCCGAGCTCGGAAACATGCCCGAGGCATTTGCGTACGGCGTCTCCGAAGAGGATGCGCTGGCGACGGTGCGCGCCGCCCTCGATAGTCCACTCAATTACATCGACACGGCCGCCTGGTATGGCAACGGCGAAAGCGAGCGCCGGATCGGGCTGGTCTTGCGCGAGCGCGGTGGACTGCCGAAGGGCGCAATCCTCGAGACCAAGGCCGGTCGCGACCCGAACGGCGACGACTATCGACCGGAGACGGTCAAGGCCCGGTTCGAGCGCAGCCTCGAGCTTCTCGGCGTCGACCGTGTCCACATCTGCTTCATCCACGATGCTGAATGGACCCGATTCGAGGATGTGATGGCGCCGGGTGGCGTCATGGAGATCCTGCAGGACTACAAGCGGCAAGGTGTGATCGGCGCGCTTGGCATCGCGGCCGGTCCGGTCGAGCTCTCGCGGCAATACATCGAGACCGGGATGCTGGACATTCTCCTGACCCACAACCGGTACACCCTGCTCAACCGCGCGGCGGACGCCGTCCAGAAGGAGGCCAAGCGACGGGGCATGGGTGTCGTCAATGCCGCACCATATGGCTCCGGCATGTTGGCCAAGGGGCCGGATGAATATGCGCGGTACGCCTACCAGTCGGCGCCGGACGAGATGGTCGACGTCACGCGCAAGATTCAGGCGATATGCGAGCGGTATGGGGTCCCGTTGGCGGCGGCGGCGCTGCAGTTCTCGATGCTCGACCCGAACGTCGATGTGACGGTTGTCGGGATGAGCAAGCCGGAGCGCGTCCAGCAGACCATCGAACTGGCGACGATCGAGATTCCGCAGGCGCTCTGGGACGAGTTGGCCGAGCTGCCGACGTTCGACGACGACCCGGAGTTGAATCGATGGAAGGCATCCGGCAATCAGCCGGTCTTTATTTCAGGCTCGTAAGGCAGAGAGCGATAGTTTGAACAGGAGTGCATTTTGGCTGAGTTCGATACGCTAATTGCCGGGGGACACGTGATCGACCCGGCGCATGGTCGGTCCGGGCAGGCGGACCTCGCAATCAAAGACGGCAAGATCGCCGCTGTCGAGCCCGGCATCGATCGGTCTCGCGCGGGGAATGTGATTGACGCTGCCGGGCAGTACGTGACGCCCGGTCTGATCGATCTGCACACGCATGTCTACTGGGGCGTGACGTACTGGGGCATCGAACCTGATCCGGTGGCGGCACGCAGCGGCGTGACGACCTGGTTGGACGTCGGCAGCGCGGGTGGATATACCTTCCCCGGCTTCCGGCGCTGGATCGCCGAGCCGGCCAAATCCCGTGTGTTCGCCCTGCTCAATATGTCGTCGATCGGTCTGGTCGCTCCGACGTGGGAGTTGGCCAACATCGACTACTGCGATATCGACCTCGGCCAGATGATCGTGGAGCGGAACCGGGACATCATCCTCGGCATCAAGGCGCGAATCGACTCAAACACCACGCGCGGCACGGGGATCGAGCCGCTCAAGCGCGCTCGCGATCTGGCCGATAAAGTTGATCTGCCGCTGATGGTCCACATTGGCGCTGCACCGCCGACGCTGGCCGAAATCGTCGAGTACCTGCGGCCGGGCGATATCCTGACCCACTGCTTCACCGGGCAGCCGAACAAGATCGTCGACGAGGCCGGGGCGGTGATCCCCTCGATCAAGGATTTGCATGACCGCGGCCTGGTCCTCGATATCGGGCACGGCGCGGGCTCGTTCAGCTTCGAGACGGCCGAGGCGATGTTGCAGCAGGGTATCTTGCCGGACGTGATCAGCACTGACATCCACCAGCTTGCGATCCAGGGACCGTGCTTCGATATGCCGGTCACCCTCTCGAAGTTCCTCAACCTGGGCATGACGATCGAGCAGGTGATCGCCTGCGCGACGACAAATGCCGCGAAGGCGATCCGCAAGGACGACCTCGGCACGCTCTGCGTCGGATCGGTGGCGGACGTCGCGACGTTCCGGATCGACGAGGGCGAGTTCACCTTCCAGGACGTGCACATGAACACTCGGAAGGGGAGCAAGTTGCTGGTCAACACGATGACCATGGTCGACGGTGACGTCCTCCCGGTGGTCGAAGATCTCCCGCTCCAGCCGTGGGCAAAGCTTCCTGCGCATCAGGCGGGCAAGATTATCCCGGTGCGACAGGTGTAAAAAAGGGCGAGCAGGCGAGCAGTTCGCCGCGCTGCGACTGACATTTCAGAGCCGGGTGGCTGTCATGGCCGCCCGGTTGTTGCATTGTTGCCGGGAGTCGTAGGGGCTCGGTTTGCCATCTCCTCGACCTGCTAGTAATATCCGACCAGATAAGTCGGATATCGCAGCGCGAGGATCAGGTGCATGTTTGATACGGGGCGGGCAACGGTTTCGAGCGACCGGGGACGAGCGGTGGGCTGGGCTGTCCTGGTGACACTCGCGGTCGCCGTGCTCTCGATCCTGGTCTGGCAAGGCGTGACCGCCAACGGAGCACCCGACCCGACCGTGCCGGGTCTGCACCACCGCGCCATCGTGCTCGACGCCGGCGTGCTCGTCTTCCGCGAGGGGCTGGAGGCGATCCTCGTCCTGGCCGCGATCAGCTCGAGCTTCGTCGGCGCGCAGGCCACATTTCGGCGGCCGGTCGCGGCCGGATCCGGCGCGGCCATCCTCGCGACGGTCGCCACCTGGTTCATCGTTATCGCCATCATCGGCGCCATCAATGCGCCGGCGCTCGATGTGCAGGCGGGGACCGGATTGCTCGCAGTATTGGTCCTGCTAGTCGTGATGAACTGGTTCTTCCACCGAATCTACTGGACCGGCTGGATCGCCCACCACAATCGCCGCCGGCGGGAACTGCTCTCCTCGGGCGGCTCCGGCGCGCTGCTTGGTCTCGGGTTGCTCGGTTTTACCGCGGTCTATCGCGAGGGGTTCGAGATCGTCCTGTTCCTGCAGTCGCTCCGCCTGCAGGCCGGCTCTGGCGTCGTGCTGCAAGGCGTGGCGATCGGGCTCGGCTTCACGGCGGCGGTTGCCATCCTGACCTTTATGGCCAATCGGAAGCTGCCATACAAGCGAATGCTCGTTGTGACCGGCGTCATGCTTGGGTTCGTGCTGGTTGTGATGGTCGGCGAGAGCGTCCAGGAGATGCAGCTCGCGGGATGGGTGCCGACGACCACCGTCAACGTTCCGGCGCCGGATTGGATGGGCGTCTGGTTCGCCTTCTTCCCGACCGTCGAGACGATCGTCGGCCAGGCGCTCGCAGCGCTGCTCGTGATCGGATCGTATGTCGTGGCCCGGGAGACGCGGCTGATCCGCATGCCGGGCCGTTCGACGACCTGACCGGAGCTAGATCACTTCGAGGTCATTGAGCGACGGTGCATCCGGGAATGGCACGTGCGGCTCGGCCTGGTACCAGAAGACGGTCGAGGCGATGTCGTCTTGCAGCGGCAAATATCGGCGTTTCTCCTCGAGTGCAGATCGCCAGCCCAGGGCCTGAATCGTCACGCGCAGATCGTTCTGGAACCGGATCGGGTCCATGATGTGCCAGCGGTACATTCCGAACCGCTGCTGGCTGCGGTAGAGACCATCCGGCTTGATGATCTGCGGCAGACCGAGGAAGGGCGTCGAGAAGGAGCCGTACTCGCCTTTGGGGTGCTCGAAGTTCCAGGCGCCGCCGAAGTAATCCTCGGTGCCGGTCCCGCAGATACTCGGCCATTGATCGTCGCCGTCGAGGTAGAACTTGATCTCGCCTTCGCCCCACCAGCCGGTGTTGTTGACGCCCCAGGCGATGTACGTGCCGACGTAGTGGCCCTGGCCGCGAACGCCTTCGAGCAGCGTGTGATCGGTCTGGTAGGGCAGGGGATTGCTGCGTCGCCACTGGGCATGGAGATAGGCTCGATCCTCGGGAATGTCGGTCAGCGCGTAGTCGATCTGGTAGTAGAAGCCTCGGATCTCGTCCGGACCGAGGTTCTCGATCTCGATTCGCGCCGATTTGCGGAACGGCATCTCCCAATAGCTGTTGAATCCGCCGGCGGGATTGACGGCGATCGGCAGCGAGCTGATGTTGCAGCGCTCGCACCAGCCGTTGGCGAAGAAATCGCCGATCGGCACCTCAACCGAGGGCGTCGGCTCATCGTCCCAGAAGAAGCGGAACATGATCCGGCGCCAGTGCGTCGGATGCACGGTCAGCCAAATGTGCTGGATTGCGCCCGGGCCGGTGATATCTGCCAGCACAACCGTTGCATTACCGGCGACATCGATGCTCGGCGAGACTTTCCAGCCCTGACCCAGCTCCCGGGCCGGCACCGCGCCGGTACCCTCGGTCGCCATTCCGCCGCGGCCCTTCTGGCCGCTGAAGTTCTCTGCACTGATCGATCGCGACTCCGCATTCGAGAGCCGAGCCAGATTGCCCAAACCCATTCCCAACCCATCAAATCCGTTCATTCACGCTCCGCCTGATCCAGTTACACCAATTGCGTCAATCCTGGCGACGTCTGACGAGTCAGCATGGCCTCTCGCCGAAATTGGGCCGCCACTGGATTCTCGCACTATAAGCTCGAATTCGAATAGCTCAGTTGTGGCCTTGGTGCGCTGCCCTCCGATCCGCTCGAACAGGAGCCGCACGGCGCAGTCCGCCATCTGGCGTACTGGTTGCGCGAGGGTCGTTAGCGGTGGCTCGACCAGTTCAGCCCAGGGTGGGTCGTCGACGGCGACCAGCGCGATGTCCTCCGGGATGCGCAGGCGACGGGAACGGATGGCCCGCACGGCGCCGATTGTCATCAGGTTGTTCGCGATGATCAGTGCGGTCACATTTCCCCGGTCCAGCAGGCGGGTTGTGGCATCGAATGCCTCGTCGATCCTGAAGGCGCCGATCTCAACTGCTGTCGGCAGCCCGCGCAGGACCATCGCCTCCTGGTATCCGGAGAGACGCTCTCGGCCCGTTTGGATATCCGGCAATCCGGAGACGAACCCGATCTGTTCGTGGCCCAGCGAGATCAGGTAGTCGGTGGCGCGCCGGGTTCCACGAGCGTTGTCCACGACCACAGCATCGGCGCGAGGGTCGTCGACGCGGCGGTCGAACGCGACCACGGGTGTTCCGGCGTTGAGCAGGCGGCTGATGCCGGCGCCGGCTGGATCAGAGGGGGCGAGGATCACGCCGACGACGCGCTCGGCCGCGAGGACTTCGAGATAGGACTGCTGCTTTTCCGGTGTCTCGTCCGTGTTGCAGAGCAGGACACGGTAACCGCGCTGATACGCGGCATCCTCGACAGCGCGAACGGCCTGCGTATAGTGCGGGTTCTCGATATCAGAAACCACGATGCCGACCGTTTCCGTCGTGCGGCGGCGGAGATTGCTGGCAATGCGGTTTGGTCGATAGTCGAGTTCGTTCACCGCGGCCAGGATTCGGTGCTGGAGCTCGGGCGATACGCTGGAACGACCGCTCAGCGCGCGCGACACGGTGGCGGTGGATACCCCGGCTCGTACAGCTACTTCCTTGATCGTTGCCACGGTCACCTCGGTGATGTAATCGATTGCTGCCAACTCACCATTATCACCAGATTTGGGGTTCGTCAATGGTTGCTCACGCTTGACATGGGTAAACCTCGATACTAAAGTGAAAACGATTACACAACAACTGGAGAGCCGCAGGCGTATCGTTCGCTTGTGGAGCGCTGTAGTCGAATGCAGGAGGCACGCGTTGATGGGTGACCGGAGTCTGATCGATCTACCCAAAGTCAACCGGCGACGTTTGCTCAAGGCGAGCGGTGCGGTCGGCGGCGCATTGACCATGCCCTATTTCTTCACCCGGCGGGGGTCTGCCCAAGCGAAGAAGCTCTCGTTCTGGCAGTTCTATTCACCCAATTCGTCGGGCACTGGCGTCGCCACGCAGGATCAGTGGTTCCAGGATACGGTCAAAGCCTGGAACGATCAGAATGAGACGCAGGTGGAGCTGGTCTTCACACCCGTCGCGGATTACCTGAACGGGTCCAAGTTGCAAACGGCATTCGCTTCCGGCGAAGGCCCCGACATCTTCATCATCAGTCCGGGCGATTTTCTTCGCTACGCAAATGGCGGAGTTCTCCAGGACCTGACACCGCACATGGACCAGGCCGCGATCGACGACTTCTACGAAGGTGTGATCGCGTCGCGCATGGTCGACAACAAGGTCTACGCTCTGCCCATGGAAGTGGAGCCAATGGCCATGTATTACAGCGTCGAGGCCTTCGACAGTGCGGGCCTGACCGAGGCAGATGTCCCGACGACCTGGGAGCAGCTGCTCGCCGTCGCGGAGAAGCTGACGACCGATGAACGCTTCGGTGTGCTGTTCGAAACAATCCCCGGCTACTACCAGAACTTCACATGGTATCCGTTTATGTGGCAGGGCGGCGGCGACTTCGTGGCCGAGGACGGCAAGACCAGCAAGATGCGTGAGCCGGGCTCGGTCGCAGCGCTGAAGCTCTGGCAGGACGCCGTCAACAAGGGTATTGCCCCGCGCGAAGTGCTCGGCAATGGCGGCGGCGACATTGGCGCCAATCTCGTGTCAGGCTATTGCGCGATGCAAAACGTAGGCATCTGGGCGCTGTCCGATCTCAAGGTGAACAACCCGGACTTCAAGTACGGAGTGTTTAAGTTGCCACTGCCTGACGGAGGGACGTACACCACAGATCTCGGCGGCTGGGCGTTCTGCGCTAACTCGAAGGGCCAGGATCCCGAAACAGCCGCGAAGTTCTGCGTCTGGGCGCTTGGTTCGACCGCGGCGGATTCGGTCCAACGGGTAGCGGACTGGTGCACCTCGGCCAAGAGCGACATGCCGCCGCGCAAGTCGGTCCTGGAAAACGACGCGGCCAAGGCTGCGTATGCCGAAGGCGGACTCAAGGTCTTCGCCGAGCAGATCCTGCCCGGTGGTCGGGCGGAGCCCCGCCTCCCACCGGAGGTGTACAAGGCAGTGTCCGACGCCATCCAGGCGACCCAGCTTGGCGGCTCCGATCCGGTGAAGGCGGCCGATACGGCGGCCACGCAGATCGAAACATTCCTCGCTACGTATAACGGCGTTCCCATCCTATGACCTTTCCTTCGGCCGGTGAATCGGTCGAAACGGCGGCGCGGCACTACACAGCAGTGGTGCCGCGCCGTTCCGGTCTCTCACGCAAGCACCGGGAATGGCTTGCGGCAGCCCTGTTTCTGCTGCCGGACGCGCTCGGGCTCTTCGTTTTTCTCGGTATCCCGATGGTATTGGCGCTGAGCCTCGGCTTCTTCGAGGTGAGCGGGTTCGGCGATTACACCTTCATCGGGCTCGACAACTACCGCCAGATGTTGAAGGACCCGCTCTTTACGAAGAGCCTGAAGGTCACCGCAACCTATGTCGTGATATTCGTTCCTGCGCTCTATGTGTCGGGACTTGGCCTCGCGCTCCTGGTCAAGCAGCGTTTGCCGTTTATGCCACTTTTCCGGGCGATGCTTTTCCTGCCCAATGTCATCAGCCTGGTCGTGATCGGTCTGATCTGGCGGTTCATGCTGGTCGAGCGGCGAGGCATGGTAAACAAGGTGCTTACGCAGCTGGGTTTCGAGGGGCGGTCCTGGCTGGGCGACCCAAATACCGCTCTCTACGCGCTGCTGGTCGTCTCAATCTGGTTCCTCGCCGGCTATTACATGTTGATTTTCCTGGCCGGACTCCAGGAGATTCCCCGGGAGTTCTATGAAGCTTCCAGGATTGATGGCGCGTCGGCATGGAGAATGTTCCGCGACATTACCATCCCCCTTCTCAAGCCGACGTCATTCTTCGTGCTTCTGACAGCAACAGTAACCGCCGTTGCGGGCGGGCAAGGATTCGATCTCGTATTTGTCATGACCCAGGGTGGACCGGCGAATTCTACGAGCTTGATCGTCTTCTATATCTATCAGCAGGCGTTTCAGTTCAGCCACTACGGGTACGCTGCCGCCATGGCGTCCTTCCTTGTCGCAGTCCTGGTTTGTCTGACCGGCATCCTGTTCGTCGTTACGAAGGGGGGGCGCTTTGAGTTCGATTAGCGAGGCCCCACACACAGACGATGTCGTCGTGAGCCGCAGCGGCAAGACACGGCAGATGCTGCAGCGCTTGTTCCTGTTCGTTCTGCTGGCAACACTTTCCGTGCTTGCCATCGTGCCGCTTCTCTGGATGGTGTCGGGAGCAATTCGCACTCCGAAAGAGACCTATGTCCTGAAGCTGTGGCCGGACCATCCAACTTTCTACAACTTTCGGTACGTTTTCACCGAGGTGCCGTTCACGCGGTACATGTTCAACAGTTTTTTCGTCTCGGTGACAGTCACGGTGGTGGCGCTCTGGTTCCATTCGATGGCCGCCTACGCTCTGGCGCGACTGCGATTCCCCGGCCGGGAGCTGATCTTCTCACTGATCTTCTCGACGCTGCTGGTCTCACTGCCGGTGATCCTGGTCCCGCTTTTTATTCTGGTCCGCGAGCTCGGCATGGTGAATTCCTATTCCGGGTTGATCGTCCCGGCGATCTTCCACGCCTTTGGCATCTTCCTGCTTCGCCAGTTCTACCTTGGTATTCCGCGTGAACTGGAAGAAGCGGCGATCTTGGACGGGGCGGGGTACTGGCGGGTCTACTGTAACGTGATCCTCCCGCTCTCAAAGCCGATCCTGGCGGCGCTGGCAGTCTTCTTCTTCCTGGCCAACTGGAACTCGTTCCTATGGCCGCTGACGATCACGACCGACCGTGATCTCTGGGTCGTGCAGATGGGAATTGCGAGCTTCCGGCAACAGTTCTCGGCGTCGCAGCAGTACATCATGGCTGCGTCGACAGTCGTCGCCATGCCGACCATGGCCCTCTTCTTCATCTTCCAGCGCCAGATCGTGGAGTCGATCAAGACGTCGGGATTCAAGTAAGTTGAGAATTAAGAGTTGAGGGTCAAGGGAACGGAAAACCGGAAACCCATCTAGAAACGAGAAACTGGAAACTCCGTCACTGTCCGCTGTTCCGCCCTGCTCTTGACCAAATGGGCTATGCCTCATACTGTTCCGTGCAGTTCACCGCTGTCGGTTTTGCACCACGCGGGCCCTCGGCCTGCAGGAGGATTTGCACCGTGGCAGATCGTGATCAGTCAGTCGAGCAGCTCTACCAGGAAGCCGTTTCCAGGCGTATGAATCGCCGCGCAATCCTCGCTCGCGGTATGGCGCTCGGCCTCTCGCTGCCGGCAATTGCTTCCGTTGCCGCCAGGGCACAGGACGCCTCGCCGGCCGCAAGTCCGGCGCCGATGACCTCTCCGGCCCAGAACGGCCCGGTCCATGTCTCGATCGTCAACAAGGACATGTCCCTGGATGACATCAAGGCCGCAATCGCCGATGAGAAAGAGGTCACCGTCGGCAACTGGACTTACGCCGCCAACGACCAATTGACCAAGCGTTTCCAGGACTATGTGAAGACGGTCTATGGCGTCGACGTGAAGCTCAATTACGTCGGCTCGCAGTCGCCAAGCACGTACATCGCCGATCTCTACACGACCGCTGCGGCGGGTGGCGATTCCGCGTACGACGTGATGGCAATCGAGGAGAATTACTGGGCCCAGGTTCAGTCCGACTCCAAGGCCCAGAACACCACGTTTATGCAGGATTACCTGCCGTCAGGTCTGATCCCGAACGCTGAGCGGGTGATGGACAACCTGAAGCACGTGCCAACGTCGGTTGGGTTTCAGGCGTCGGCAACACCGGGCATCAATTACAACAAGGCCAAGGTCGACTTCCTGAAGGACTGGAAAGACCTCGCAGACGAGCGGCTCAAGGGCAAGGTGTTGCTCTGGTTGCCGGGCGACATTACAGCCGGCGGCATGCTGCTCGGCATGTGCGATTCGCTTGGACTCGACTACCACAATCCCGACCAGGTCCACCAGGCTATCGATTTCATCATCGACAAGATCGGGCCGAACGTGCTCAAGTACACGTCCGACAACGCCGAGGCCCAGAGTCTCTTTAGCAGCGGTGCGGTCGATGTGGTGTCGTTCTGGAACTCGATGGCCCGCCTCCAGTACCTGACCGGGATGAAGGACGCCGCCTTCCTGGTAGCCTCCTCCGGTCAGTACGCGGTCAACGGCTACATGTGGATTCCGGTCAAGGCTAAGCATCCGGTGCTGGCCCAGATCTTCATCGACTGGCGCCTGAGCGATGACGCCCAGTTCCCGGACCTCCAGTCGTGGGGCATCAACGAGGGCGCCTGGGCTGAGCTTCAGGAAGGGTTCATGGGTCCGTCGTACGAAGGGGACGTTCCCGCCTGGATCAAGGACGTCTACTTCGATTACTACCCGACCATCGACCAGCTTTCCGCGAACTACAAGGCAGTCGACTGGGACTACTACGTCGCCAACTCCGCCGACTGGTTCGACTACTGGAACCAGAAGCTCGGTCTCTAGGAGAACGATGCCGTGGCGCGAGCAATCGCGCCACGGCCCCGAATCATGACCGCGACCACTGCCGCTGAGGCAATTCGCCCGGCAATTGCCCAAAACCGGAGAAAGGTGTGGCTGGGTCGCCTGACCGGCCCCGGCCTGGTTTTGCCTGCCACGGTCGTGACCGTCCTCTTCTCGCTGGTGCCGATCGGCTACCTGGTGCTCGTCAGCTTGACGCACAAGTCCGATTTCTTCTTCGGCAAGCGGGATTACAGCTTCGCCAATTACGACCTTGTCCTCAACCGCTATTGGCAGAATGTCGTCGTGACGGTACGGCTTGGCTTCCTGGCATCCGTGCTCAACCTCGTCTGGGGATACCCGTTTGCCTACATCCTGATTCGGCGGGTCCGCTACCGCGAAGTCGTCTGCACGTTCATGGCGTTTCCGTTGTTTGGTCCGCTCTATCTCGCATTCGGACTCTACTACATCCTGTTACCGGGTGGACCGCTGGCCGGTCTGCTCGGCTTCCTGCATATCAAGGGGACGGACCTCCTGTACTCCGAGCCCATGACGCTGTTCGGAATGGCGCTCTTTACGTTTCCGTTCATGGTCATGAACGTCGGCGCCTCGCTTTCGAACGTTGATCCGACGCTCGAGGAGGCAGCCAAAACCCTGGGCGCAAAGCCGTGGCAGGTGTTCACGCGGGTGCTCTTCCCGTTGAGCCGCAGCGGCATTCTGGCCGGCTTCCTGATGTGCTTCGGATGGAATATCGGCGTCTTCATCGTGCCGATCCTGCTCGGCGGGCTGGCACAGCAGCGCGTGTTGTCGTTGGTCCTTCAGCAGAAGGCGATGGCCCAGTTCGACTATGGCCTGGCGGCGGCGATGGGGATTGTCCTGATGTTCATCGCCTTCGCGGTCACCTGGTTGTCGCTCAAGTTCTCGCGCGGCGCATTGGGAGCCTGACATGAGTGCGATCGCCGCCCAATCGACTCGACGCGAAGGCTTTCGGTTCCGCCGCCGGTGGATCGGCGACGTCGTCGCGCATGGCTATATCTGGTTCTGGCTCGCGCTCTTTGCGCTCCCATTCGTGGCGACGACGATTCACTCGCTCGAGTTGCCGGATGGTGGGTACGGGTTCGACGCATACCGGTTTGCCTGGGGTTCCTTCAGGGGCGACCTCATGACTTCGTTCAAGGTCACCGGCTTGACAATCGTGATCAACCTGCTCCTTTCCGTTCCCGCCGCCTATGCGTTCGTGCGCTATACGTTCCCCGGAAAGCGTGCTTTGCTCTCGATCCTGAACCTCTCGTTGTACACCCCCGCTGCCGTGATGGGGCTAAGCCTGCTGATCACCTACGCATTCCTGTTTCACATCCCGCGTTCGGTCACTGGCCTTGTCGCCGCATACGTCGTGGGCAGCTACCCGCTGATGCTTATTCCGATCATTGTTGCTCTCAGGGATTTGCCGACGGTCTACGAGGAGGCGGCGAAAACGCTGGGCGCCAATCGACTCCAGAGTCTGATTCGGATCGAATTGCCATTGCTGGGACCCGGGATCAGCGCCGGGGTACTCCTGACATTCGTGATCATCTTCAACGAGTTCCTGGTCACATTGTTCATTGCGGGTCCCAACACGCAGACAGCTGCGCTTCGTGTCTATGGACTGACCCGGACTGGATTCCTGCCAACGACGGCAGCGTTGGCGGCTATCATGCAGTTCGTCTCGTTCCTCGTTGTGCTCAGCTTCTTCAAGTTCTTCGGCTCCCGGTATCTCAAGGGCACATATCTCATCTAGGGGTAAGAATGGCTCGGGTTCGTCTCGTCAACGTGACCAAGACGTACGGTCACACGGTGGCCGTCGATAATGTCAGCGCCGATATTCAGCAGGGCGAGTTCATCACGCTGCTGGGCCCGTCCGGCTGCGGTAAGACGACGACGCTTCGCATGGTCGCGGGTCTGATCGACCTGACCGACGGCGAGATCTGGTTCGACGACCGGTTGGTCAACAACGTGCCGACGCACCGCCGCCATATCGGTCTCGCGTTTCAGAGCCACGCGCTGTTCCCGCACATGTCGGTCGCCAAGAACATCGCGTTCGGCCTTTCGGTCAAGGGTGTCGACAAGAAGCAGATCAAGAACCGGGTCGAAGAGATGCTCGATATGATCGAGCTGACCGCGTACGCCGACCGGATGCCGGCTCAGCTCTCCGGAGGCCAGCAACAGCGCGTGGCATTGGCCCGCATGCTGGCGACCGACCCGCAAGTGCTGCTCTTCGACGAGCCACTCTCGGCGCTCGACCGCAACTTGCGCGACACGCTCAAGTACTCGATCCTCGAGCTCCAGCGGCGGACGAAGAAGACGGCTATCTACGTCACGCACGACCAATCCGAGGCCTTCGCGATCTCGGACCGCATCTTCGTCATGAACCTGGGCCGGATCGAGCAGGCGGGCACCCAGCTCGACATCTACCTGCGGCCGGCCAGCGAGTTCGTGGCCCATTTCGTCGGCGACAACAACACGCTCAATGGAACCGTCATGTCGATCGACGGAGTGAGCGGCGAGACCCGAACTGCGACCGTCAAGACGTCCAGCGCCACGCTGACCGCATTCGCGCCACCCGACATCAGGGCCGGCGACGAGGTCCTCGCCCTCGCTCGGCCGGAGAATATCGATATCCTGCCGAATGGCGCCGGCGCGGAGGAACCGGATGTGCTGACCGGAATCGTCGACCAGATCGTCTTCGAGGGGCCGACCGTGCGACTCGTCGTCGATGTGAATGGCACTCCGATCAAGGTCACGTCGAGTGGTCACGAGCGACTCGAGCTGCTGCACAAGGAGTCGATGCGAGTCAATCTGCGCCTGCAGGATGTCACGCTCGTGAAGCAGGTTGAGGGTTGAGGGTGGAGGGTTGAGGGAACTGAGAAAGGGGCGAGTAGCCAGCTCCCTGATGCTGATTGCCCTGGTTAGCGTGCTGCTTGCTCCTCCACGCATAGGTGAGGCGCAGGCGACACCGATTCCGAGGTCCGCGGATGAGGTTTGCGCGCCGATTGCGGGAGGGACTCCGGTTCCATCGCCGCCGGCCGTGGCCGATGTCGATCTGGCGGCGCTCGATTTCGACTTGATCTTCCTCGAAGCCATGATCCCGCATATCCAG
>DASQCG010000537.1:0-3061 GCA_035634825.1 Thermomicrobiales bacterium
TTGGGAACTCGGGAACGCGGCCGGGGCCACATGGATCCGGTTGAACGGCGAGGGCTTGTCCGATGTCAATGGGCGGGCGTCGATCTTGACGACTCCGAACCGGGCCGCATTGATCTTGTTGTTGCCAATGGCCTCGATTATCGAGACATCAATTTCGGTCGTCGACGTACTGGCCAGGTTGCTAACTCATCCAGCCGTCAGCAGCACGATTCCTGAGGTAGTGCCAGTCCTGACCGGCACGCGGCTGCTGAGGTCGGGCGATCCACTCCACCTGACTCTCCGTGGAGGGTTGACTGTGCGGGTTGGCGCGGCTGCCGGGCTGGCCGATCCTGTCCTGCTCGACCGAGAACTTCGATCGGGCATGATCGCGGCGGAGCACATGGCCGAGGCGATTGCCGTGAATCGTGTCAACGTCGCGCGGTTGAGCCGGATTTCCCGCGCCTGGGCGGCGGACCCTGCACGATCGGCACATGCGTGAGCTCGATCGGGACTTTTCGGGACGCTGACGGTTTCCCCGCTGGGATGCACAATTGTGAATAGCCCCGGATGAACCCCGGCGATCAGCGGGAGTGCGCTTCATGGAGGACGAATTCAAGGTAATTGCGGAGCTGCTCCCGTCATTGGAAGCCGGGCATCGCAACCTGCGCCCGAGCGCTCTCGGTCGCTTCATCAGCTACGACCAATGCCAGCGCCTCTTCCGGCTCGACCTGTACCAACGCGAGACACATAGCGACCTCCGCAAGGCCTCGGACACCGAGGCTCAGTTATTGTCGCCGGCCCTCTCCGAGTCAGGTCGGGAGTGGGAACGGACGATCGAGGATGCGCTGATTGCCGCTGGGTGGTTCGTCATCAATCTGGACGGCTCGTCCCGGGCGGGTCTCGCGCACCATTACTTCCACCTGACTGACGACGGCGATCGCAAGATCGTCCTCCAAAGTGAACTCGACGGTGTGCTGGAAGGCTGGACCATATGCGCCAAGCCGGATCTTGTCGTGATCGACAAGACTGAACCGAGCACCCCGCGTTTGCTGATTGCCGATCTGAAATCGTCGCGCACGGTCAAATTCGATCATCGCCTGCAAGTCGCGCTCTACGGGATGATGGCCAGACACTTATTTCCGGAGGCGGAGATCACGCAGGCGGTGCTCTATCGCGAGCCCGTCGAGCCGGTTGAGCTTTGGACGGATGAGGAGCGGCTGCACCAGCAGGCTGCGCGCGATCTCCTCGGCCTGGAAAGCGGCGCCCTGCTTGCGGTGGCGGACCGAGCATATCGGTACGAAGATCAGGTGCGGCGAACCGTGCTTGCGCCGGGCTCGCTCGCAGACCGGATTGCCACGGCTCCGTTCTTCGATCTCCCATTCCACCTCGCATCGAAATGCGACGGCTGCGAATTCAACGAGTTCTGCCTATACAGCGCACGCAAGACGCAGGATCTCTCGCTGGTTCCTTACCTGACCGAACGCAACAAGCGCATGCTCGAGTCCAAGGGCGTGGAGACCGTCGATGATCTGCGCTTGGTCAGGAACTCCACGGAATTTGGCGCGCTCCAGGTGACGCCTTCGCTCGGATTTCGATTGGACGAGTTGATTCGCCGAGCTGAGGCCTTCACCCAGTGGCAGTCGGGCCAGGTCGTCGATACGCGCTTGCCGGAGATCGGCTACAGCAGCCTACCGGCATTCGGACCCGACTTGCACCCGAACCTGATCCGAATCTTCGTTGACCTGCAGCGCGACGCCAGTTCCGGCCGCATCTACCTGCTCGGTGCATTGGTCAACTGTCTGTCGGACGGGACCGAGGCAAGCGCGCGAGAGTCGAGCGTCGTCAAGATCGCTGATCTACCGGTCGTGACTGACGAGGATGAAGCCACGCTGGTCCGGGAATGGATTCGCGATGTGCTAATCGCGGTTCAGGACACGATGTCGGCGGACGAGAACGGCGTTCTCTCCGCGCCGGTCCACTTTTACGTCTGGGATCAAGCCCAGATCAGCATCCTGCAGAACCTGGTCAATCGGCAGGCGAAGAACGTGATCGGCATCGAGGCTGTCATGGCGTTGATGATGCAGCCAGCCGCCTTCGACACTGAGAACGTCAGTACGGTCGCGGACGAGGTGCAACACCAGCGGGCGCTGCCAATGCTCTGCCAGTCGCTCCAGTCCGTCGCGTCATACCTGGGATTCCGGTGGCGAGACGGCCTGAAAGAGCAGTTTCACTACCGGGTCTTCGATTCACTGAAGCTAGAGCGGGACGAAGATGGGGCGCACCTCGTACCTGACCGCTCCCGGTTCCGGAGCGAGATCCCGACTGAGTATGTGCACCGTGCCTGGGGGATCGACGATCCTGGCCCGGACGATGGCGACCCCGAGGCGGAGCCGCAGCGGAGCTGGATGCGTTACCGACGCCCGACGATCGACCAGCTTCACGAATTCCAGGAACTGCGGCTCGCGGCCATGCAATTCGTGACAGCGCAGCTGCGGACGAATCGGCAGACGACCAAGTCGACGTTTAACTTGACAGTCCTCGCCAGTCTCAATTTCCGCCCCGATAAACCGATCGAGGCGATCCGCGAGTTCCTGTCGGTCGAGCGGCATGTCGAGCTGAGCGCGTGGCGCAAGGTTCACTCGCTGGGCATCAACACCCGCCTCAAGATGGGCGAAACGCTGGTCGCCCGGTACTTCGACGAGGATCAGGATGTCGAGGTCAAGGTCGCCATGCGGGGCGCGCGCGAGAAGCTAGCGGCCCGGGAGGCACTGGGAGATCAGTTCAATGAGCTGAGTCCAGAACAGAAGAAGCAGCTTGGATATGACCTGGAGGGATTGAAGCTCCGACTACGGATCGACCCCAATGACCTGCCAATCTCGATGGCTAATGCACTGCTGCTCACTCGGCGCCGGGAGGGTAACCTCGTCGTCATCGCCCCTGCACAATCGGTCGACAGCCGGCTCGCTCCAAGCGAGCGCGTTCCGTTTCAAACAACGGCAAGACAACTCATGTCCTTGCACGGCCGGGGTGTTATCGACAAGCTGACTCCCGACGGGAGCATCCACGTAACGCTGAGGTCAGG
>DASQCG010000538.1:0-7521 GCA_035634825.1 Thermomicrobiales bacterium
CTTCCGCGTGTCGGATCAGAGCGTCACGGTGATCAGCGCATTGGGCGAGGACATTCGGAACGCCGTTAATCAGTTCGTTTCGATCGGCATCGGCCTGATCGAGATGGCGATTATCTTCGTGTGCGCGTCTCTCGTCGTACGGGTTATTCGGCGCCCGGTTCGGGGACGATTGGCGGCCACACTTGTTCCGGAGAACGCAAAGCGGATTGTCGAGAATGCGGTCACGTTCGGTGTCTATGCTCTTGCCGCAACGCTTCTCCTGACGTTTTGGGGCGTGACCTGGTCGACTCTCCTGGCCGCCGTCGGGATCAGCACGCTTTTTGTCGCGTTCGGACTGCAGAGCCTGCTGCAGAGCATGGTCGCCGGGATCTTCATCCTTTTCGAGCGGCCCTACAACGTCGGCGACAAGATCACGTATTCGGGGGAGGATGTCGACGGGACGGTCGAGGAGATCGCACTGCGTACGACCGTTATTCGGGCTGACGACGGTACGCGCGTCGTCGCGCCGAACTCGTTTGTACTCACCAAGGCGATCGCGAACCACAGTCCCGATCGCGCGGTGATCACCATCGTCACTGTTCATGGTGCGGGTAGCCCCGGCAGAACTCCCGACGAGACCCGCGCCCTGGCTGAGTCGACTCTTTCGACCGTCGACGGACTTTCCGCGTGTCCTGAGATCACGGTCCGCTCGCGCCTCGCAAATCGGCACATTCCCCGACTGATGGCACGTGTCCCCCGTCTCGGGGCGTGGATGGAGCGAGTCCTTGAGAACGCCAAAGATCAGGGCACTCAGGTCCGGATCAGCTGGAATGGTTTCAATGATCCGGTCGTTCTGGACGATGTCCTAAGGAAGCTCGGCGAGGCATTCCCCGATTCGAGAATCGGTACACGGCGCTGGTGAGGCGGGCGGCGGCATGTTGTCGCGTCCCTACGCCTGGTGAATCGTGAGGTCCTGACCGCGTCCGGGATGTACGTGACCACGAAGAGGAGTTGACAGGTGAGCGAACGAGAATGGGTCCTGTACCTCCTCATCGTGGTTGTGTTTGCGGTATTTGCGGCATGGTTGGGCCGCTTCTCGGTGACCATGCCGATGTACCTCGTCCTGGTCGGTGCGGCGGTAGGTCCAGACGCTTTGGGCTGGCTCGATATTCCGACGACTGCCGCCGGATCGGAACTTGTACTCGAGTTCACCCTGGCGATGATCTTGTTCGCCGATGCGTCGACGATCGATCTGAACGCGGTGAGATCGGACGCCGGCTTGCCGACCCGGTTGCTGGCAATTGGCCTGCCACTGACAGTGTTGCTCGGTGCAGGTACGGCGTATTTGCTCTTTCCCGACGAGAAACTCGGGTTCGCGTTGTTGATGGGGGCAATTCTCGCGCCAACGGATGCTGCGCTGGGCCTTCCGATCTTTACCAATCCGAAAGTGCCGGCGCGAATCCGGCAAGCGCTCAATGTGGAAAGCGGCTTGAATGATGGTCTGGCGACACCCCTCGTCACCCTGTTTCTCGCGATGGCCGTCGAGGAGCAGCATGCCGAACCGGGTGCATGGTTCTTAAGCGCCCTGTCCGAGATCGGACTGGCTGTCGTGGTGGGAGTGGCTGGCGGGCTGCTCGGTGGCTGGCTGTTCCTGACCGCTGTTCGGAACGCGTGGACTACTCCAGTGGGACAACGGGTTGGCAATCTGGGTTTGGCGCTCGGTATCTATTGGGCCTCGGTCAGCGTGGACGGAAATGGCTTCGTAGCGGCGTTTGTTGGTGGCCTCGTCTTCGGAGCGGCAACCCGGTATGAGTTGCACGAGGCGACAGATTTTACAGAGGAGTGCGGCGCCGTCCTCTCTACCCTGGTCTGGACGATCTTCGGCACCAGCATTGCTGTGCAATTAGTGAAATCTTTCGATGCACGGGCATTCATCTTTGCTGTCCTGGCACTGACGGTCGTGCGCATGCTTCCCGTGGCAATCAGCATGATTGGATCGGGTCTTCGCACGGACACCGTGCTCTTGATGGGCTGGCTCGGCCCACGCGGCCTGGCGTCAGTTGTGTTCATGCTGATTTCGGTCGAAGCACTCCACGAATCAAATAAAGCGGTCGACCTTCTTGTCGCGATGGCGGGGTGGGCAATATTGCTCAGCGTGATCCTTCACGCGGTCACGGCGTCACCACTCGCGCACTGGTACGCGCGTCGCCTGGAGTCAGCTCCACCGGATGCCGCGGAATTCCTGCCTACCGCGGAGTTGAACGCGCACCATCAACGGACGAGTCACCGCACGCTTGGGAGCCACACGGTTCCCTCGAAGGGATCACAAAGCACGGCGAGCTCGTAGTCCCGGCCGTCGTTCGTGGCTCGGTTCACCGGCTCGCGTGCATCAGATGCCCATCCTGCACGGCAAGGATTGAGGACAAGAGGCCGATATGCGAGAAGGCTTGCGGGAAGTTGCCGAGCAGTCGTTTCCCGACCGGGTCGTATTCTTCGCTCAGCAGCCCCACATCGTTTTGCAAGGCCATCAGCGCGTCCAGATTGTGCTGTGCGTCTTCAGTGCGGCCGATATGGGCCAGCGCATCCACGAGCCAGAATGAGCAGATCAGAAACGCGCCTTCGTGCCCCGCGAGACCATCTACCCCTTCGTCTGTCGAATATCGTGAAACGAATGGCCCGTTGGTCAACTCCTGGGCGATCGCGTTGACGGTGCCGGTGATCCGTGGGTCATTGGCCGGAAGGAACCCACTCCCAGGTATCAAGAGCAAACTCGCATCCAGCACGTTCGCTCCGTAGTACTGGACAAATGACCCTCGCTCGGCGTTGTAGCCGTGTTGGCAGATGTCGTCGTGAATTTCGCTTCGCAGTTGCTCCCAGCGCTCGACGGGGACGTCCCGGCCGATCATCTCAGCGAGCTTCAATCCGCGGTCGACGGCGTACCAGGCGGCGAACTTCGAGTAGGTGAAGTGTTGCCGCTCCCCACGGACCTCCCAGATGCCTTCGTCAGGCTCCCGCCAGTGACGTTCGACGGCGCCGATGATTGCTTCAAGATTGAGTCCCGGCGCTTTCGTGGCGTCTTCGCGCGGTCTCACACCGGCAAGCGCCGCCCGGTAAGCGGCAGAAATGACCTCGCCGTAGACGTCGAGCTGAAACTGGTCGCTGGCGGCGTTGCCAACCCGGACCGGCCCCGAGCCTTCGTACCCTGACAGCCAGGGCAGCTCGAATTCGGTCAGCCGTTGCTCGGCATTGATCCCGTACATGATCTGAATCTGCGTAGGATCGCCGGCGACCGCGCGTCGCAACCATGCCCCGAGCGCCACGGCCTCATCGGTATATCCAAATTTGGCCAACGCAGAGATCGTGAACGCGCTATCCCGGAGCCAGCAGAACCGGTAGTCCCAATTCCGGACACCGCCGATCTCTTCGGGGAGCGACGTCGTGGCGGCCGCGACGATGGCGCCCGTTGGTGCGTATGTCAGTGCCTTCAATGTGATGAGTGACCGCAACACGGTCTCGCGGTCCGAGCCCTGGTACGTGCAGCGATCCGACCACGCTTTCCACCATTCCCCGGTCCTGGACAGCTCCGCAAATGCGTCTGGTTGCGCCGGGGCCGAGAGGTGCGACGGAAACCAGGTCAGGCGGAACAGGATCCGCTGTCCCTCTGAAATCGGGAATTCGGACGTGATGCTCCCGTTGCTGACTTCCACCTGGATCGATGTACCCAGTACCAGCGCATCGGGGCCGGCCATCGCGAATACACCACCGGGCACGCGGCGGTAGATGGGGACGCGGCGACCGTAATCGAATCGGGGGTTCAGGTCCATCCGAATCGAAACGCGGCCGCGTATACCTTCGACTATGCGGATGATATCCGGACTCCCATCCCGGGGTGGCATACAGTCGATGACGCGGACCGCGCCCTGGGCAGTTTCAAAGGTAGTCTCGAGGATCAGCGTGCCGGGCCGGTACTGGCGTTCAACCCGCGCCACCTGATCCACAGGGGCGATTCGCCATCTTCCATTGCTCTCGTCGCCAAGCAATGCGGCAAAGCATGCTGCCGAGTCGAACCGCGGTAAGCAAAGCCAATCGATCGACCCGTTGTTGCCCACGACAGCAACGGTCTCGGTATCGCCGACGATCGCATAGTCTTCGATCTGGAGGGCCATGGTTATGCTCCTTTGCTTCGTCGCTGCGACCATCGTCGTGTCTCAGACAGGGATTGACAATTAAATTCGGCGGACCATGCGCCTCAAATACACCCTTTGCACGATGCGCCTACATCCCGGGCGGGCAGATAGTACGGCGGGTGGCGACAAGGTAATTGCATTGCTCTGCGGGCGATCAGGCAGAGCCATCGCGAGCATGCCATCCATGCAACTCACGATCCCGAATTCAGCATGGGGGAATCAGGAATGTCAACGTATGTTGAGACGCCGCGACTCGGTGAGTCGATCGGTCCGGAATGGCGTGCCTGGGGACCGTATCTTTCAGAACGGCAGTGGGGCACGGTCCGGGAGGACTACTCGGAATCCGGCGCGGCGTGGGACTTCTTCCCGCACGAACAATCTCGCTCGCGGGCGTACCGCTGGGGCGAAGATGGTCTCCTTGGACTCTCTGACGACAAGCAACGATTGTGCCTGGCGCTGGCCATCTGGAACGGATCGGACCCGATCCTGAAGGAGCGGCTGTTTGGGCTCACTGGCAGCGAGGGTAATCACGGCGAGGACGTCAAGGAGTATTACTACTACCTCGACGCAACTCCGACCCACTCATACCTGCGCGGGCTCTACAAATACCCCCAGCGAGCGTTCCCATACGGGGATCTCCTGGCGGTAAACCGGGAACGCGGGCGAGAGCATCCGGAATACGAACTGGTCGACACCGGAATTTTCTCCGAGAATCGGTACTTTGACATCGAGGTTGAGTACGCCAAGGTCGCACCAGACGACATATTTGTGCGGATCTCTGCCACCAACCGTGGACCCGAAGCTGCGTCGCTGCACATGATCCCGACGCTCTGGTTCCGCAACACCTGGTCCTGGGGTCGCGACGATCACAAGCCGCAGATTTCCGCCACACCCGGAGGCGGAGGAGCGCCGTCGGTTCGCGCCGTTCACCATGAGCTCGGAACGCTTTGGCTCGCGTGCGAAGGAGCCCCCGACCTGCTCTTTACAGAGAACGAAACGAACGCCGCACGCCTCTGGGGCGGCGTGAACCCTTCACCGTTCGTCAAGGACGGAATCGACCAGGCCATCGTTCACGGTCTAACCGACGCAGTCAATCCAGACCGGACGGGCACGAAATTTGGAGCGCGCTACCGCGTAACGCTGGCTCCGGGAGCGACCCAGTCGATCCAGCTGAGATTGTCGCCAGACCAGCAGAATGATCCGTTCAAGGGCGCAGAACTTGTCTTTGATAACCGCAGGGCGGAAGCGGACGAGTTCTACGCAACACTCTCACGGGGAGCGCTGACCGAGGACGAAGCTCGGGTAGAGCGTCAAGCCCTTGCCGGCTTGATCTGGAGCAAGCAGGTCTACAACTTCGACGTCGCCCAATGGCTCGAAGGCGATCCGGCCGGTCCACCACCGCCAGAAGGGCGAAAGCACGGCCGCAATAGCCAATGGCTGCACCACAACAGCAACGACGTCATCTCGATGCCGGACAAGTGGGAATATCCGTGGTATGCGGCCTGGGACCTCGCGTTTCACTGCGTGGCATTCGGGCTTGTAGATGAGGGATTCGCGAAGGATCAGCTCCTGCTGATGCTGCGCGAGTGGTACATGCACCCCAATGGTCAGCTCCCGGCGTACGAGTGGGCGTTTGGCGACGTCAACCCTCCCGTGCACATCGCCGCGACCCGGGTTCTCTTTGAGGCCGAACGCCAGCGGGGGAGTGAACCCGATCGGCGCTTCCTGGCGCGAGTCTTCCACAAGCTCTTGCTTAACTTCACCTGGTGGGTAAATCGAAAGGACGAAGAGGGCAACAATGTATTCCAGGGCGGGTTCCTGGGTCTGGACAACATCAGCGTCATTGATCGCAGCATGGTTATGCCCGAAGGCGTGACGCTCGAGCAGGCCGACGGGACGGCCTGGATGGCCAGTTATTGCCTCAACATGGCGTGGGCCGCGCTCGAGTTGTCGATGGGTGATCCCGCATACGAGGACCTGGCTACGAAGTTCCTCGAGCACTACCTCGCCATCGGCGGAGCAATGAATGGACTCTCCGGCGAAGAGACGACCCTTTGGGACGAGGAGGACGGGTTCTACTACGACTTCCTGCGCCGGGCGGACGGGCTGCGGATGCCGCTGAAACTCCGGTCACTGGTCGGCCTGCTTCCGATCGTCCCCTCCGTGGCGCTGGTCGAAAACGAGCTGACGGACGTGCAGACCAATGCTCCGAACTTTATGAGGCAGATGAAGTGGTACGCCGAACGCCACCCGGAGTTGGCGCGTCTGTTCCCGATGCTGACCATGGCTGACGGCAGTCAACATCGATTGCTTCAGCTGGTTCCCGAAGATCGACTGCGGCGCATCCTGACTCGGATGTTCGATCAAGAAGAATTCCTGAGCGACTACGGGATCAGATCGATCAGCAGGCATTACCTCGAGCATCCGTACGAGTTGAAGATTCGCGACCTGGATTTGACCGTCACGTATGAGCCTGCCGAATCCAGCACAGGGATGTTTGGCGGCAATTCGAACTGGCGTGGCCCGATCTGGTTCCCGACGAACATCCTGCTCATTCACGGGTTGCGCAATTTGCACCGCGGATATGGTGACGACTTCCTCGTTGAGTACCCGACCGGGTCGGGTCAGCAACTCACCCTGGCGCAGATTGCCGATGACCTGTCACGGCGTTTGACCTCTGTCTTCCTGGAAGACCAGAACGGTATTCGGCCCGTATTCGGTGGTGTCGAGCTGATGCAGCGTGATCCGCATTGGCATGATCACCTCCTCTTCTACGAGTACTTCCATGGCGATAACGGCGCGGGTATCGGCGCGAGTCATCAGACCGGCTGGACCGCGCTGGTCGCAAACCTGCTTGATCGCAAAGCTTCCGCGTCCGCGCCGATGAGGGAGTTGGCTTCGGCAGGTAGGCGCCAATCGAAATAAAACTAGCCGTCCGGGCCGATGCATTCATCGGGGGATCGGCCTGGATGGCTCTGTGCGTCATTGAGAATCCGACAATCCATCAGGGGAAGCGTTGATGAGCACAATGATCACCGCGGACCGCATGTCCGCACCGCTGTCGCGACCGGTTTTGAGTTCCATTCTCGAGCAGCCGCATGTCCACTTCGGGCGAGATATTTGCGGGAATCTCGAATCAGGGCTTCGGCGGGAGTGGTTGGTGACGAACGGAATCGGTGGCTATGCCTCGGCGACTTTGCCAGGTGTGCCGACCCGGTCGTATCACGGCCTGCTCGTCGCGGCCCTCGAGCCGCCGGTCGCCCGGATGGTCCTGGTCGCTGGTTCGGCGGATTGGGTGACATACGACGGCAAACGCTATCCCCTTTCGAGCTTCGAGTTCGGATCGGGGTCCGTG
>DASQCG010000539.1:0-6571 GCA_035634825.1 Thermomicrobiales bacterium
ATCGTGTTGTATGCGGTCAGCGCCGCCGATCCGTGCGACGGCATCGTCGTGATGGTCAGGATCGCCTGCGGGCCGTCGGGATCATGGTCGTTGGCCATCGCATCGATGACCATACTGGCTCCGACCTCAGTCTGTACCCGATCATCTTCGGCGCGAGGTGCGTCGTTGATCGGATTGACTGTCACTGTCACGGTCGCGGTTGCCGTGCCACCCTGGCCGTCTGAGACGACATAATCGAAGGTGTCGACGCCTGCGAAGTCAGGGTTCGGCGCGTAGGCAATCGACTCATCTTTTCGGACGCGCACCGTGCCATTGGCCGGCCTGGCGACGGAATCGACGGCAAGTTCCGCCCCTTCCTGATCCGTGTCGTTGGCGAGGGCATCGATCACGATTTCAGAATCCTCGGTTCCAGTTGCCGAGTCCGGCGCGGCCACCGGTGGATCATTGACTTCCTGGATCTCGATCGACACTGTTGCGCTCGACCGCGGATTGATGCCATCGCTGATCGAATAGGTGAAAGCGTCCCGCCCGACATATCCGGAATCCGGGACGTACGTGATGTTCTGCATCGCGTCAAGCGTCAGCGTGCCGTGTGCCGGTGTGGTGTCGATCGAGATCGATCGCGCCCCTCCGCCCGGGTTGGGGTCGTTCGAGAGGACATCGATCGTGTTGCCGGGAGAGTCCTCGAGGATCAGGAACTCATCATCGACTGCTCCGCCCGGTGCGGAAGTTGTTCCGGTGACGTCCACAGTTACGGTCGCGTCTCGGCTATTGCCGGATTTGTCGCGCGCCGTATAGGTAAACGAGTCCTGCCCGACGAAGTGGCGATTCGGCTCGTACCGAACCGTGGAGTCGGGATTGATCGTGACGGAGCCATGCGCCGCCTTGCCGACGCCTGCGACCGTCAGCGCATCGCTCTCTGGGTCGGTGTCATTGGCGAGCACCGGCACATCCACTGCTGTTGCCATGCTGGTCGAGGCGGAGTCGTTCTGTGGGGTCGGCGCTCCATTCACAGTCACGGTGACCGTCGCGGTGCCGGCGCCATCGTAGTCGGCGATCGAGTAGGTGAACTGGTCGACACCGAAGAAGCCGGGATTGGGGACATAGATGATCATGTGGTCGACGCTGGA
The DNA here is from genome assembly GCA_035634825.1 of Thermomicrobiales bacterium. GTDB lineage: Bacteria > Chloroflexota > Chloroflexia > Thermomicrobiales > UBA6265 > DASQCG01. The sequence continues at coordinate 1,131 of DASQCG010000539.1, forward strand.
CCAGGTCGCGGTGCCGGCTGCGGGTTGCGTGATGCCGGCAAAACTGAACGCGTCCCCGTCAGCTTCCCAATCGTTTGCGAGCACGTCGATCGAGGCTGACCCATCCTGCCTGATAAAGGCGGCGTCATCGACCGCCGTCGGCGAATCGCTGACCGAGTTGACGGTGATCGAGACGGTGGCAGAGTCTGAAGTTGACCCGTCTCCGGCCGTGTAGGTGAAGGAGTCGGTCCCGAACCAGTTGGCGACCGGCGTGTAGAGGATGGAGTTGTCGAGCTGCACCTCTGCGTGGCCGTGTCCGGGCGCCTGCTCCAGCGTCGGGCTGAGTGGTAGCCCCTCCGGACCCAGGCCGTCATTCGCAAGGACGTAGATACTCGCAGGGACATCTTCATCGGTCGCGACAGTGTCGTCGCGACTCTCGACGGCGGTGACCCGACCATCCACCTGGATTGTGACCGTGCCGCTTTGCGGATCGCCCGATTTCCCATGTGCGCGATAGGTGAAGCTGTCGGCGCCGGTGAAATTGGCATCTGGCAGATAGGTGAACTCATTCCCATGGCGGGTCAGATCGCCGAAAGTCGGCTCCGTAAAGTCGACGATGGTCATGCCGGCTGGGTCATTGGTGAGCACGTCGAACGTCGTTTGCGCGTTGATCTTTGCCACGACCGAGTCATCGGCCACGCTTTTCGCCGCAAAGGCGGGCGACGGTGCCGGAAACATCTGCGCTGCAAGGCAGATCGCGAGCGCCAGTCCCAGGCCGGCCCGGCGAAGTATTGCGGGCAATCCAGGCCGACAGGGCGAGTTGACGCCTGTCATCGACGGCGCGAAGTTTTTCCACGGGTGTGCCGGCATAGCGCGTGTTTCTTCCAAGACGTCCGTACATGTACTTCTACAATGTACCGACGCGGGATACAACGGGAAATCACCCCTCGGTACGGTTTTGCGAAACAACCTTGCCTATTTGCGCAAAGACAATCTGGCGGCGCTCGAATGAGCGCCGCCAGATTGACGTTTTCTCTGGTCGATTGAACTAGGCGATAACTTCCACGTTGTTCGCAGCGACCACTCGCGACTTGTTGTCTGGCGTGGTGATCGTCATCACATCGACTGCTACGCCATCCGCGCGGCGAACCCGCTTCGGCCGCTCGGCAACCGTGCCGGTCACGCCGAGATTCGCCTGATCGATGATCCGGACGCGAGTCTCTGCGGAGAGTGTGATCGGCTGTGCGGGCGCATCCTCGTCCAGCATTCCCTGGTTGACCGAGATGATCTGCGGTCGAGCCAGGAATCCGCTCATGCGAGTCGTTGTGATCAGCGTCACGGGGGTGGCGTCATACCGCTTGAGGAAGGCGAATACGTCGGCTGCAATCGGCAAAGAGCCGAAACCTTCTGTCGCGACGATCGCAATTGAAGTCGTCATGCTGTCGCCAATGCCGGTGTCGGACGGTCCGATACGCCACGGTGACAGCCGATCTTCGGCCGGGACACCGAAGCAGGCCGAAACCTCGCGCTCGACGATTCCGCCAACGATCACGCCCGCCGCGCCGACGTCCATAAGGCGCCGCAGCGTCGACGCGCTGACGCTCGCACCGGCAACGACGACCTTGCCCCGCATATCCGGGGTAATCCGATCGGGCTGTGCCTCTTCGCCCGGTCCGCTCACCGCAAGGCAGAGCGTGCCTTGCACAGAAGGACCGACCCCCACGATACCGAAGAGGCGAGAACCAACTGTGCGGATCGCGATCGACTGCCGTCCGTCCACGTACTCAACGTCGCCTGATACCAGAGAGCGAATGTCGCCGCCCGTACCGGGTGCCAGCAGTCCAACGCCGGTGTCCGAATCGATCGAAAGCAAGAGACCCGTCATGGGAGAGGCAACGACGGTGTTGCGTAGACCCTTGCGCATCTTGGCCATCGCTTCGCCGGCGGCAAAGGTCGACCCAACGGGTCGCAGCATATGCTTGTTGACGTCGTTGGGCGATACGCCAAGCTGGTCGGCAATGTTGATGCGCACAGCCAGATGACGCGGATCAGTCTTGGCGATGACGTGATCGCCATTGATGCGCTCGCCAGGGCGGACCTTGACTTCGGCATTGCTTGGCAGTCGACGGACGACGTGCAGCTCCTGATCGTGGACGATCACGGGTTCGCGATTGGGGAAGTTCTGGTTCATGATCCTTGTCCTTCGGTACAGGGCGCGTCTAGGACTGCTTGCGTACAGCGGTCGAGGCGCGAATGCCATTAACTGATTCGAGCCACTGGCGGACCTGCATTGCGCGGTTGGCGTTGCCGGCCAACGTCCGCGGCCGGGCATCGATGATCACACCCACCGTGCCGCCGACAATGCGACGTTCCTCGGCAAGGGTCACGGTCTTGCCGGCTGGGTGGCCACCGATCGAGAATTTGCGCTCGGGCCGCAGTACGATCGTGGCCGATTCGCCGCTCTTGAGTGGGACGACCTCAACCGAGCCCGACAGGACGCTGAATTGCGCCATTTCGCCGTTGTCAAAGTGGATTTCGCCGCGGCAGGCGACATCTCCCGGGCTGGTCGCGCCGCCGATGACGATTGCGCTGCCGAGATGCGTCAACGCGTCGTACTCGAACAGGCTCGAGGCAAGAGTAGGATCGATAGTGCCTACGACACCGGCGACCGCCATCAGGCCGTCAGGATCAAGGGCGAGATCCACCACGCCGTTGTTCGGCACGATATCGATCGAGTCGAGCAGTGCCAACGCCGCGGCCCCGGGTTGGTTCCACCGCGCGAAGACGGGTCCACCAATCACGAGGTCGACACCGGCCAGCGCCATGGGTTGCGTGCGGCCGATCTCCGAGACGGCCCGCCGGGCAACCTGCCGGGCGAGCGCTTGCTCGATCGCCAGATCGCGCGGTTGCTCCGCGATCGTCCAGGGCCGAATCGACCGGTTGAGCGCCCACGTCACAAGCTCATCCTCGGTACTCTCGAAGGGGAGCCAGCAGGTTGCATCTGAGACTTCGCGACTGGTAAGCCCGGTGATCGCGGTGGTCAGGTCGACCTGGGGCAGGGCTGAGATAGCGCCCTGGTCTCCGCTCGCCCAATGGGCATGTGCCCCATCGTCGACACCGATGGTGAGTACCTGACGCTTGAAGGCGCGGGCGATGAATCGGTTGACGAGGTCGACTGCGTGAGCTCGGGAGATCGGAGCCTGGATGGCGTCATCGGCAATGACTTCGAAATCCGAGGTACGCAGGCGAATCTGAAACCCTTCGCCGAGCTCCCGCTCGATCTCGCCGGCGATATCGGCCGGTGCGCGCACGACCGGCGAAATGGAGCGCACCTTGAGCTTGTTGCCCAGTGCGGCGACACCCTGTTCCTGCGCCTGCCCGTCCGCGATAACGATTGCGCGAGAGACGGTGCCGATCATACCGACCTGCTTGGCAAGCTGGAGGAGCCGCGGCATCGCGTCTTGCGCACCGGCGCCGATGATCAGCAGGGCCATTTCCGGCTGGAACGAGCGAAGCGCGTCAGCCTGGGTCGCAGCCCAACCGCCGTCCTTGCGCGACGAGGGTGCGGAGGCGTGAAACACCCGCGTATGCACCCGCCGCAGCGCGTCCAGAACCGGTCCCGCAACTGCGCTCTGGCCCGCCTCCAGGATCGCGACGCGAATCGGTTCACCAAAGGATGCCGAGATCAGCAATCCGTCGACACCGTCACCACTGGCGAGCTGCGGCATGGCCAGCTTGTCGCGCACCGTCAAGCCGCGACCGGACGACCACTCGAGCTGGCGTAACAGGTTGTACCAGCCCTGGGACATGTCTTCGTAGGGCAGGTCGGTGGTTGTGCGGTGCTCGGCCTTGGCGACGAACCGGAATCCGCCGCTGATCGATTCGAGCAGGTACGCGCGGGAGATGCCGCGACCGAAGTCGGCAACGACGAGCGAGTCGATGGGTTCTTGACGAGTGTCGGTCATGCGAAAGACTCCGTACCAGTGACCATGCGAGAGTGTCGTTAGAGAACCATTGCCGCCAGCAGAGCCAGCAGCAGAACGAGGACCGCGAGCTGCACAATCCGATTCTTGTATACCGGCTCACCAGATGAGCTGGCACGCTGCGATCGACCGAATCGGCCCTTTTTGCCTGCACTCGGGTCTTCGTAGGACGACGGGGTCCAGGAAGTGGGGCTGATCGTCGGATAGGGTGCTTGCTGCTGCGCGGCGGAATCTGCGGCTCCCCAGGCTGCAGTGGGTTCTTCGGTCGCCGCCCACGGATCGGCTGGCTCCTGTGCTGTCGAGGTCTTGCTCAGCCACGACGTACTTGGCCCGGCCGCCGGAACGTCGCCTGGAAGCGGGCGCTTTGGCGCCCCAACTTCGGCTGCTGCAGCGTGGGTGGCTTCCGCCGCTTCGGCTGCGGCTTTCGCGGCGTCGGCTTCGGCGATCTGGCGAATCCAATCCGGAAGGTCATTTGCCGAGATCAATTCGACTGGTTCCGGAGCGGCGGCATGCACGCGGCCGCCTTCCTGCATGAACGATGGCAGAGTCGGTTTCGGCTCAGGCTCAACATGAACAGGATCGGCCTGGTGCGCATTGCCGAGCATCGGCGGCGCACCGGTTTGGGTGGGCTGGCGAAAAGATGAGACCTGCAACGAGGGCGAATCGTCGAACGGGGCGGGACGCTCTGTGATGGCAGCGCTCTGCTGCGGTTGGGCGGCTGCCGTGGCAACGGGTTCTGTCTGGGTTGCCACAGGATGACCGCAAATGCGGCATTCGGTCTCGAGCTCGCCGTTAGCGGCTCCGCACATTTCGCAAATGTTCACGGGTCGTTCCTCCACCGGCCTCGTTCGCCGTGCTGCCGAACTGTCCGGCAGCGCCGAAGCATCGGTATGCCGAGCATGTCGCACTGAGATTCGAGTATAGGAACGGGTGCCGGACGGCTCTTCAGGCGAAGACACCGAAAAGTCCCGATGTGGCTGGACTGATCCGCGCGGTTAGTCTCGCCCGATCTCCGCGCTGTCGATCCAGATGGTGACGGGTCCGTCGTTGTCGAGACTCACGACCATGTGCGCACCGAACTGACCAGTTGCCACCGCCACTCCGTGTGATCGCACAGCCGTGGCGAAGTGGTCGAACAGCTCCTGGCCGACGTTCGGCGGCGCGGCGTCAGTGAAGCTGGGACGGCGACCCTTGCGTACGTCGGCGTAGAGCGTGAACTGCGACACGACGAGCATCCCGGCGCCTTCGGGCTCATTGCCCAGGTCCAGGAGTGAGCGGTTCATCTTGCCGGCGTCGTCCTCGAAGATCCGGAGGTCGACGCACTTGCGCGCTACGCGCTCGACGATCGCTGGGGTATCGGCCGGCCCGATCCCGACCAGAGCCACAAGGCCACGTCTGATCTCGCCCAAGACTTCGTCATCAACGCGCACCGCGGCCGAACTGACGCGCTGGAGCAGAACCCGCATCGGCTCAACCCCT
>DASQCG010000540.1:0-3875 GCA_035634825.1 Thermomicrobiales bacterium
CTGTAATCCTCGGTGCCGACCATTCGGATCACACCCGCCTGATTCGGTCCATTCAGACCGAGTGCGATGCGTCCATTGCGGACGACCGCGAGCACATCGGTCAGGTACCGGGAATTGAACGCGATCTGCATCTCCGGACCATCGATGGTGGCATCGACGAAGCTGTGGCTGTCGCCGCGCTCCGCCGCGCGGGCCGATACCTCGACCACTCCTGGCTCGGCATCCCCGCTCTGCGACGTGATCTCGAACTTGATCGCGTCGTTTGCATCGCGAGCGAAATAGCTGGCCCGCCGGACCGCATTGAGAAGCGCATCCCGGCCAAGCTCGACCTTCGTGCCAAATTCCTTGGGAATGATCTGCCGGTAATCGGGGAACGTGCCATCGATCAACCGCGAGTAGAACTCCGTGCCGCCCGGCTCCCCCGCAGGACCAACCCGTACGATCAGCTGGCTCTGGTTTGGCGTTACCGCAAGGCGGACCGGTTCGCTCGACTCGCCCAATATGCGGCCCAGCTCGCGAATGGCCCGGGCCGGCGCGATCAGGCTGACCCGCTCGCCGACCGACGCACTGAGCTGACCGTGGCGAACCGCCAACCGGAAGCCATCGGCCGCCGCCAGCGTAATTGTCTCGTCTTCGAAACGAAGCAGGACGCCGGCGAGCACTGGTCGCGAATCATCGGTCGCGGCCGCGAATTCGACCTGACCGATCATTTCGCGCAGGACCTGCGGATCGACGTCGACTGTGAAGCCACCCTCGCTGACCGCCGGCGTGCTCGGGAACTCGTCTGCCCCGATGCCGTTGATCGAGGCATTGTCACGGCCGCATTTGACGGCCAGGAGCGTTCGGTCACCCTCGGTGCTCAGTTCGACGGTCTCGTTTGGGAGTGTGCTGACGAATTCCTGGAGGAGGCGCGCATCGACTGTCAAGCGGCCCGGCTCGTCGACGCTCGCGGATATAGTCGTGCTGATCCCGATCTCGAGGTTGGTGGCGGAAAGCTGCAGCCGATCATCCTCGGCCGAGAGAAGGACGTTGCCCAACACCGGGAGCGCCGTCTTGGATGCAACCGCTCTGGACACCAGACTGAGCGCGCGTTGCAGCTGCTCTTGCAGGCATACGACCTTCACAATAAACTCCCACGTTCCCCGGATACGGCAGTCAAAATTGGACCGTGAATATAGCATAGCCGACGCGCCGTACGGACCTGGACCTGCTGAAAGGATGCGTCTGAATCAAGTCAGGTATTGACACATCGTCATAGAACGGATATTCTGAAATCAGGCGTACAGGTGTTCGCATTTCTCGCAGATTCGAGGACGTCACGAGCATGAAATCTCGGCCCTCCCACCGCAATTCACCGACAACCGAGCTCGAGGCTCGCAAGATGGAACTGGTCCGTCGCCTTCAGGACGGAGACGAGCAGATCTCGGCTGCCAAGCGAAGCGGAGCAGAGACAACCCGGTGGGAAAACCACTGGATCACCCTGCTCCGTCAATATGAGACGGTGTGCCGCGAGATTGCCGAATCGAGTGCCGCCGATCCGTATCCGGCGGCGGCCTAGGATTCGCTGATCGTCACGGTGCTGACGGTGACCGGCTCGACCGGGCTCGACCCGTTGAGCTGCACCGCTGCAATCGCATCGACGACGTCCATCCCCTTCGTCACCTCACCGAAGATGGTGTAGGCCGGCGGTAGACTCACATCGGCAAGGCAGACGAAGTACTGGCTGCCGTTTGTGTTCGGGCCGGCATTCGCCATCGCCACGATTCCGCGGCTGTACTGCCGCTTGACCGGCTCATCGTCGAAGCGATATCCCGGCCCGCCGCGACCTGTGCCCTCCGGATCGCCGCCCTGGATCACGAAGCCCGGCACGACACGATGGAACGTCGTGTTGTCATAGAAGCCCGACTTGGCCAGGCAGACGAAATTATTGACCGTCTTCGGCGCTTCTGACGGGAAAAAGGTCATCTCGAACGAGCCCTTGTTGGTGTTGACCGTCGCCACGTAGGTCTTGCTCGTGTCGATCGCCATCGCTGGCGGCTGGGACCACTGCTTCACTTGCTTGCCTCCATCTAGGCTTAAGGGCAGAGCCCTTTGCTCTGCCGTCCAGCATCCGCTGGAAATGTCCGCGTCCACCGGCGCGCTCACGACGGTCGTCTCGGCCTTGTCATTCTTCTTGTTGCCGATGCCGCAGCCGCCGAGGAACGTACCCAGCAGGACCAAAACACCCAGGATTGCCAGTCGCTTCATTCCATCGCCACGCCTTGCAGACCCAATGCCTCTGCGTTCTCCGCCATGGCTGCAATTACGAACTCAACATGCTCATCGAACGGGATGCCCAATAGATCGGCGCCGTCGAGCATAGCCTGACGGTCGACCGCCCGTGCGAATGCCTTGTCCTTCATCTTTTTCCGGACCGCCTGTGTCGTGACGTCCCGCACAGCCCTTGTCGGGCGAACGAAGGCACATGCGGCAATGAAGCCGGTTAGCTCATCGACCGCGGCTAGCGTCCTCTTCACTGGAGTATCCCGCGGTTGTTCCAGGTGATCGGCGTGGCTGGCTACGACCTCGATCACCCATTCCGGTACGCCGCGCTCGCGCAGGATCGGGAATCCGTCCTGGGGATGCTGATCCAGCGTCGGGTGAATCTCGAAGTCGAAGTCGTGGATGAGGCCGATGAAGCCCCACTCTTCTTCGTTCTCTCCGAACTTGCGCGCGTATGCCCGCATCGCCGTCTCGACTCCGAGGCAGTGGCGTCGCAGGCTCTCGCTCTGGACGTACTCGGTGAGGAGCGCCCAGGCGTTCTCTCTCGTCAATTCCATGCAAATGAGTTCCCGGTAGTACGAACGGCCAGACGCCAAATCCTACACGATCAACATCGCGTCACCGAAAGAGAAAAAGCGGTATCGCTGCTCCACTGCGTGCCGATACGCTGCTTCTGTCAACTCCCGCCCGACCAGCGAGGTGATCATCATGAGCAGGGTCGATTTCGGGAGGTGGAAATTCGTCAGCATCGCATCGACGGTCGTCCACTGATAGCCGGGCGTGATGAAGATCCCGGTCCAGCCTGCCCACCCGCAGGCTCGCTCTTCCAGCCGGAGCGAACCCCAAGCTTCGAGCGTTCGCGCGCTCGTCGTGCCGACCGCGACCACCCGGCCACCAGATTCCCGACTTGCTTTGATAGCCCGGCCCGTTTCCGGAGGAACTTCGCACCACTCGCGATGGATCACATGATCCGCCACACGCTCCACAGTGACCGGCCGAAAGGTGTCGAGTCCGATTTGGAGCGTGACCTCCGCGCGTTGAACTCCCTGGTTCGCCAATGTGGACAGGATCGACTCGCTCAGGTGAAGCCCGGCGGTCGGCGCGGCGGCCGACCCAGGCACATGGCTGAACACAGTCTGGTACCGCTCGGCATCTCCCAATTGCTCGTGGATATAGGGCGGCAAGGGCACCGTGCCGAACTCTTCCAAACGATCATCAAGGTTCGAGTTGAACGACACCACAATGCGTCCTTCGCCCAGGTTCTCGATGACCTCGGCCAGCACCGACACATCTCCCGCACGCGAAATGACCTCGAACGTGGCTCCCGCAGGCAATTTGCGCGCCGGCTTGGCCAGCGCCTCCCACTTGCCGGACTGAATCCGGTTCAGCAACAGCACCTCGACTACGCCGCCGGTCGGTCGCCGACCAGTGAGCCGGGCCGGAATCACTCGCGTGTTGTTGACCACCACGAGGTCGGGCGCGTGCAACAACGTCGGCAAATCGCGCACCGTCAGATCGGTCAACGTCCCTCTGGTGCGGTCGACGAGCAGGAGTCGTCCCCCATCGCGATCGGCAGGCGGGTGCTGCGCGATCAGCTCGGGCGGCAGGTGGTA
>DASQCG010000541.1:0-5432 GCA_035634825.1 Thermomicrobiales bacterium
TCCGTTCCGGGAAGGGGAAAGGGCCTGACGGCCCGTCATGTGCGTATGCGGTGTATCGGTGGCGCGTAACCGGTTATAGTGCGTTCATTGGTTGACGAGCCACGATAATAGATGTGCACACGATGCGGTGTGAACGTGTTCGCCGCATCATCGAGAGCGATTCAGGAGAAGCGGCGCGATGTCCATGCCCGCTTGCCACATAGGCCGACCGCCGGCGGCCAGACTGACTGCGATCCTCGTTGTCTGCATCGCCACGCTTGCGCTGGCGGCGCCGGCATCGGCCTCCGGCTGGAACCAGACTCTTACTCCCCGATCCTGGCCGGTCGCAGAGGGTAGTTCTTTTCGCTACCACGTGCAGCCCGGAGCATCGGGCGCGCAGATGCCGAGCGCGAACGGGTTCCGAACCGAGTTCGGTCCGGCATTCGACTCTGCCGAGCGTCTCGCGACCTCAATTCTCGCGACACCGAAGGTTGGACCCGTCGATGTCTACGCCTTCGCCAACCCGAACCTGTTCGAAGCAACGGTCAAGGCGCACCCGATCGGCTTGACCCCTCACCCGACTGTCGTCGTCGACCCGGCTGCCGGCGAGGTCTTGGTCGACCTCACGAAGCTGCTGACGCTGTCGCCGGCGCAGGTCGAAGACGCGATCGGGAACGCGGTGACCCAGCTTGCGGTCCAGCGTGCGTCGGCCGGCAGCGCGCCGGCGGGGATCACGGCGGGAATCGCTCTTTATGTCGAATTGCCGACGTCAGAGTATCTCGCCCGGCTCGCCTCGACTGTTCAGGACGCCTACCAGAAGAACACGCTTCTGACCTGGTTCGACCTGAATCGGCCGATCGCGGCGAAGGACCAGGAGCTTGCGCTCAGCGAGTGCTACGCGATGGTCTCATTCCTGATCGATCGTTACGATATCCCGTCACTGCGCGCGATGCTGGCTGATTTGCCGAAGGCGGCGCAGTGGCAGGATGCATACCGGTCCGCATTCTCGGCCGATGCCGGAACGATCGAGCAGCAGTGGCGGGCCGACCTGCCCCGCTGGACCACCTCCGGGTGGCGCGACAACCTGATCGCGTCGTTCGACCTTGAACCGGCCAGGAGCTTGATCGGGCAGGGGCAGTACGTGGCCGCAAAGGCGCTGCTTGATCCATCACTCAACCTCTACCGCCAGCTCAACGATCCCGAATCACTGGCCGAGACCCAGGCGTTGATGAACCAGGCCGATACGGGCATCCAGGCCGAGGCGCTGATGATCGAGGTCGAGAAGGCCCTGCAGGACCACGACTATGCCCGGGCATCGAACTTGCTCGATCAGGCCGATATCCAGTACAAGGCCCTGCCGACCGAGCAGGTGCCGCAATCGCTCCTGGCGACCTACCGGCAAATGGCCACCGACGGCCAGACCGCGACCGCGCAGCTGGCCGAGGCGGACCGCCTGGCGCGGAGCTGGGGCAGCTACCCCGAGGCCCGCGCGGCCGCCCGTGACGCCGGAAGCACCTTTGCGCGACTTGGGGATGAGCAGAACCGGCAATCGGCAGAGCAAGTGCTCAACCGGCTCGACAACCGACAGCGCCGGCTGGTCGTATTGATGATCGGCCTCGGCGTAATCACCCTTGCCTGGCTCGCGCTGTGGTTACGGGCGCGCGGCCCGAGCGATGTGAGGTGGGCCTAGCCATGGCAACGCGCGTCCTTACCACCGGCCGCACGATCGCGACGACCTGGGAGCGGCTGACGCAGTCCCTGGCGACGTGGTCGCCGATGGCGATGTTGCTGCAGCTCCGCGCGTTCCTGTGGCCGACCTCGGCTTCGGTCAGGGTGCGCTGGCTGCGGCTGCTCTGGCTGCCGTTCTGGATCGGCGCCGAGATCGCTCCCCCGCATACTGTCCAGCGGGTCCGGGTGCGAGGCGACCTGGGACCAGCCAGTCGCCGGTTGGTGACATACCTGTCCAGCATCCGGCATCGCCAGCTTGCAATCAGATACGCCACCGTCATTGCCCGGGCGATCGCCCTCGGTCTCCTGATTGGGGCAATCTGGGCCGCGTTGGCGGCGTCCGGCGGGCAGCGGATCAACAGCGGCGCCCTCCTGATCACCACGGGTATCCTGATCGGCCTCGGCCTCGTATTCGGGTGGCGGCATCGGCCGGATCTCCGGGAAACGGCCACGATGCTCGACGCCTCGTTCCGGCTCTCCGATCGCACCGCCACCGCCTTCGACCATCTGACGATCGGATCGGATCGGATTCAGGGCCAGCCGCACCTCGCCTATCTGCAGATCGCCGAAGCAACCAACACGGTCGGCATGCTGAACAAGCACTCCGCGCTCCGCGTTCGTCCACCGGTGCGCGAGCTGGTCCTGATTGCCGGGATGGCCCTCCTCTTCCTTGGCCTCTATCTCTTGCGCGGGACAGGTGCGGGGCTCCCCGCCACCGGCAATTCGTCCATTCCGGCCTTTGTGGCCGCCAAGGATCGGCTCCAGCAGCAGCCGACGATTCCGACCCCGCCGGCAGAGGTGAAGCAGGCGCCGAGTGTGCAGGATGTGCAGAAGCGTGCGGATAAGTCGGCCGCGTCCGAGCAGGACCTGAACAAGATCGCCGATGCGCTGGATGACAACCCGCTGACGGCGCCGATTGCCGATTCGATTCGGGCCGGGGATTACAAGAAGGCGGCCGATCAGCTCAATGCTGTTTCGTCGCAGGTCAGCCAGCTCTCGCCGGAGTCGCGCGCCGACCTGGCCGACAAACTCGATCAGGCGGCCAATGGCATGACCGGCCAGCATCCGGATCTGCAGGACGCAACCCACAAGGCGGCCGATGGGCTCCGGTCCGACCCGCAGCAAGCCGAGTCGTCGCTCTCGGACCTGAGCGACCAGATCAGCAAAACCGGCGAGACGGTCGAATCCCAGCAAGCACTCGCCAAAGACATGCGCGACGCGCGCGAGGCACAGGGCAGCGGATCATCCAACCAGGACAGCCGTCCCGAGCCTGGTACTGCCCAGTCCGATTCCAGCCAGGGTCAGCAGCAAATCGCCGGCGAGGGCGGGGATGCCTCGTCCGGCCAGGGGAAGCAGCCTGATCAGGGCCAGCAGACCAACGGCTCCGGTCAGAGTGACCCCAACGGCACGAAGGGCCAGCAACAACCAGGTCAGAACCAATCAGGCGCCGACTCGAGCAGCGCGCCGGGATCCGGCCAACAAAACGGCGTGCCCGGTCAGACGACCGCCAATGGACCGGCCGGGCAGACTGATCCGTCGCAAGGCGATGGCTCCGGCCAGTCCGGCAAGGGCCAAACCACTGGCCAATCCCAGCCTGGGCAGAGTTCCACCGGGGGCCAGTCGGACAATGCGCAAACCGGATCAGGGGCTGGGTCAGGATCCGGTGCCGGCACAAACCAGACGTCCAGCGGCGGCGATCCGCGACCTGGGACTGGTTCAGGCACATCGCCCGATCCCAACGTCAAGAACGGCAACGGCGGCGGAACCGGTTCGGCGACCCAGGGATCCCCGGATACGACGACGCATTCCTCGATTACGCTCTCCCGCTCGCCAGATGCGACCGGCATGCAATCCGGCGGATCCTCGTCATCCAGCTCCGGTTCGGGCTCCGGCGCGGCAGCCGGACCCGGCTCGGTCTCGCAGGGCGATGTCGGCGCGGCCGGACCTGACTCCAACCGCGTGCCGAAACGGTACCGGGAGATCGTCCAAGACTACTTCTCGGACCAACCGTGATGGCGTCACGCCTCCTGACTCGCTTCCGCCCCGCTCCGCGCACGCGAAGCGAGCGCCCGATCGTGACAGGCGATGAGCCGCTGCTCGACCAGGATCTGTTGACATCGCTCCAGCGTCTGGCCCTGTCGGCGCCGCGGGTGCAGCGTGGGACATTTGCCGGCGAACATCGCTCCCGAAGGCGCGGTGCGGCGCCCGAGTTCGCCGATTTCAAGAGCTATAGCCCGGGCGATGACATTCGGCGCGTCGACTGGAACCTCTACGCGCGCTTCGACGAGCTCTTCGTGCGCTTGAGCGAGGTCACGACCGATCTGACCGTGCATCTGCTGCTCGACGCCAGCGCCTCGATGGAATGGCGCGCGACGCCACACACGCCGACCAAATACCGGTTCGCGCAGAAGGTTGCAGCCGCGCTGGCGTACGTGGGGCTCTGGCACTTCGACCGGATCCGGATCAGTCCGATCACCCGTGGCGATTGGCCCGCCTTCGGACCGGTGCAGGGCCGGACGCAGGTGCCCGGTCTGATCGCCTATCTCGAGGACTGCCGGGCCGGCGGCGATCGTACCGTGACCGAGCGACTCAACTCGTTCGCGCATCGCGAGCCGACACCGGGCCTGGTGATCATCCTCTCCGATGTCCTGACCGACGACCTCGGGCTGTTGATGACACAGTGCAGGACATTGCGAAGCAAGGGCTGGGAGCTTGCCCTGATTCACGTTGTCGATTCAGCAGAGTTGGCGCCGGACCTGATGTTTGCCGACGAGGACCGGAGCCAACCGACCACCCTGATCGACTGCGAGTCGGGTGAGCGGATAATGGTGCTGCCCTCGCCGGCCTCTCTCCAGCGCTACAGCAGCGCAGTTCAGGCTTGGCTGGATGATCTAACTGCCCAATGCCGTGCGAACGGCATCACCTATGTCCGCCTGTCCACTGATCAGCCGGTGGAAACAGCCGTCCTGCGGTTGCTCAACGAGCACGGATTGCTGCAATGAGCGGCCTGTCGTTGCTGGCTCCGCTCGGGTTAGCCGCGCTGGTCGCGGTGCCGATCATCGTGCTGCTCTACATGCGCACGACGACACCGACCGACCGGCGAGTACCTTCGACCCGGTTCTGGCTCGGCGCGCAGACGACGCCGACCGAGAACCGGCGGTTCCGGCTCCCGCCGATCACTCCCCTCTTCATCCTGCATCTGTTGATCGCCGCCCTGATCGCGTTTGCCCTGGCCGAGCCGGCCTCGGCGCATATCCTGTCGCGCTTTGGTTCGCGCACCCAGCCGAAACATCTGATCCTGATCGTCGATGGGTCGACCAGCATGCAGGCAGCCGTCGACAAGCTCGGCGTGGCCGGGCGGACGCGGTTCGATCTGGCCCGCAACGATGTCCACGGCCGGCTCTCTGGACTCGGCAACGGGGACGTGGTCAGTGTGCTGATCCTCGGTACGCATACGACGACATATGAGGCGAGCGGCGCGGTCGAGATCGACCGGCTGCGCGGCCAGCTTGACCACCTGAAGCCACCCGGTGGCCGGGCGGACTTCAATGCCGCATTGCGATTATGTCGAGATCTCCTGCTCCCCGGCCTGCACGACGAGATCGTGGTCATCACGGACGGCGCCATCTCGGTCGATCCCGCGCTCGTGGACGAGATCGGGGCGCCGATCGAGTTGAAGCTGATCACCGGCAATGTCTCATCGAACAATCTCGCCATCACGGAGA
>DASQCG010000542.1:0-5801 GCA_035634825.1 Thermomicrobiales bacterium
GCCGTCCGCTCGGCCAGGATCTCGGCGACCAGCGGCTCCAGCTCCTCCCGGTGCGCGATCCGGCCCGCATTCCGCCCCAGCCGCGGATGATCGACCAGCTCCGGGCGCCCGACCGCGATGCAGAACCGCTTCCACGACGAGTCCAGCGCCACCGCGACCACCAGGAAGCCGTCCTTCGTCGGATACGTCCCGTACGGCGCCACGCTCGGATGCCGGGATCCCATTCGCTCCGGGACGACCCCGGTCGCGAAGTAGCCGACCACGTGGTACGACAGCCAGCTCACGACCGACCCCAGCAGCGAGACGTCGATCCGCTGCCCCTGCCCGGTCCGCTCCCGCACATAGAGCGCCGCCAGGATCCCCTGTACCGCGTTCGCCCCGGTCGAGAGATCGACCACCGACGTCCCGACCCGCACCGGCGAGCGATCCGGTTCGCCGGTGATGCTCATCAGCCCGGCATAGGCCTGCATCAGCAGGTCGACCCCCGCCCGTTCCTTGTCCGGACCATCCCGCCCGACAGCCGAGACCGCGCAATAGATCAGCCGCGGGTTGAGCGCATGCAGCTCCTCCCAGCCGAGACCCCACGTCTCCATCGCACCGGTGCGAAAGCTCTCGATCAACACATCCGCCTCGGCAACGAGCTGCCGGACGATCTCCCTCGCTTCCGGATGCTCCAGATTGAGCGTCAGGCTGCGCTTGTTGCGATTCGCGCTCAGGAAGTAGGTGCTCTGCCCGTTCCAGAAGGGCGGATAATCGCGCGTGGCGTCACCGCCGCGCGGATCCTCGATCTTGATCACATCCGCGCCAAAGTCGCCGAGCGTCATCGCCGCATAGGGTCCAGCCAGCGCCCGGCTCATGTCGATTACGGTTATGCCGTTAAGTGGCGTATCTGTCAACGAAAGCACCGCCCAATCTGAAATTCCAGCCACGCTCCAACCCGGGAATCATGCCTGAACGATGCGTAATCAGCCATGGGGCGTAGCGTGCGTGGCGGAAGAAGAGCGTACGTACGCACAGATTTTCTTGCGCCCAGCCTTAGTTACTATTACTATCGCGGCTCAGAAGACGTCACGACACGCTGGAGGACCAGCTACGGGTCATCGAGGATCTGTGATTGGACACGTGGCGTTCACGGGGAGGACGTACTTAGCATGGCAGCAGTTGAAGCCTATTGTGTCAAGTGCCGCGAGAAGCGGGAGATGGCGGACGCGGAGGAAGTGACCATGAAGAATGGTCGCAAGGCGATGCAGGGCAAATGCCCGGTTTGCGGCACCAAACTCTTCCGCATCCTGGGTGGCAAGACCAAGTAGCCCCACCCGGCAAACCGACGTCAACCGGCGGTGACGGCGCGAGCCAGAGCCGCCGGTTCTTGTTTGCCCGGCGCATAGGTCCAAATCAGCCCGGTCACGAACATGCGGATGCTGAGGTCGAAGATGCGGCCCCAATCCTTGGCCGGCGGTTGTGTCAAGCCCGCGAGCAACAGCGGGAACTCCGCCGGTGGCAGCGCTCGGTAGCAGTCCTCCACCTTCGCCAGCACCGACGGATCCATGTTCTCCGGATTCCGACCGGCCTCAGCCTGGGCCATGGAGACCGTCAAAGTGGTCAGCGCCATCATCGCCGCCATCGCGTCGTCCGCGGGCAATCCGATTCCGTGCAGCTCCTCGAGGACCCGCTCCGCCGATCGGAGCCCGGAGTCTCCGGTGATCGGCCGGGTCGCCATCACTGCCAACACGTTCGGATGCGCCCGCAGCACCTCCCAGAAACTGTGGAACGAGCAGACGAACCACTCGGTCACATCCTCGTCCGTTTCGCGCGGCGGGGCGATGCCTAGCTCGTTCATGACCGCTTCAGTCAGCCCGTCCAGCAGCGCGGCCTTGTTCGGGATGTAGTGGTAGACGGCCATAGGATCGACGCCGAGCTCCGCGCCAAGCTTGCGCATGCTCAGGTGAGCGAGCCCGTCACGGTCGACGATGGCCAGCGCAGTCTCGACGACGCGCTCCATGGTTAAGGTCTCTCGGCGTTGCGCGCGAGTGGTCGCTCGTGCAGTACGGTGTGGGCGGTGGTATGGGGCGGTCACATTGCATTCCTGGTTGCCACTCAACACATACCAATATTCTACACTGTAGAACCACCGCCCGCATCACCCATATGCCCTATCGACCGTAGCGTCCTATCGCAACGCGACTTCTATCGCTGAAGCGCGCCGGTCTGAACCGAAAACGTAGCCCCGGCCCCCGTGGCCGGCATCCGGTTGACGGGACGCGCGGTGGATGGAGCCAATCTGCCTCATCTACCGTCCCACCCGATACCAAAGCGGCCCAGGGGCGGGCCGCGCTACGCTCCGGGTGGTCGCGGTGCCCGGCCGTCTCGACCAATTACGCGCAAGAACTCGATTGCTGTCTGGATCGCGTCCGGCGGCCCGAAACTCCCCGCCTTCGTCACCACCGGCATCCCATCCACCCACCCACCGCCCAGCGTCGCCCACGGGATCGCCGACAGCACTTCGCCCCGCAACCAGATCGTCCGCACCCCGAGCGCCCGGCAGACCGCCGCCGCCACATCGCCGCCGGTCAGCACCAACCCCCCGATCCGCTCCAGCACCTCTGGTCTGATCGCCGCCGCGGCCAATCGCTCCGACACCACCGCTCCCTTGAACGGCGACTCCCCGAGTCCTACCGTCGTCACGATCGTCGTCCGACCCGCCTCGAGCGCCGCCAGGACGTGCTGCTGATACTCGCCCAGCTCCGGTCGCTCGTCGTCGATCGTGCGCTGGTCGAGCCGCACCATCGCGGCGCCGGCCGCTAGGGCGACCTCGATCTGCCGAGCCGTTACCGCATGCCGACTCCCGGCCACCACCAGCACCGGTCGGTCGCTGGTCATCACCGCCGGCGGCCGATGCACCTCGTGGATCGGTAATCGCCTCGCCAGCACGCTGGTGAGGCCCGCCGCCCCGCAGAACAAGCGCACACCGGCCGCGACCCCGGTCAGCGCGACCCGGTCCAAATCCGCCTCGGTCTCCGCATCCGCGATCGCGATCCACGACCCCGGCAACGACAGCGCGTTGCGGAGTGCCCGGTCCGGACCGCGCACGGTCGGCAGGTCGATCAGCCGCACCGGCACGCGCACCGAGCGCTGGAAGAGTCGCGCCAGGTTGTCGCGGCCGTGCTCCTGCCCGATCGGCGTCTGCGCCAACGGAATTCCGTGGTCGAGCGCGATCCCACCGACCGTCGTCCGCGCCTGACTCGGGATCGCCGGCGCGACAATCGCCCGGGTAATTCCGGCCAGCCGCATCGTGACCAGCAGCTCCTCAGCCGGGTGACCGCGCAGGGCCGAGTCCATCTTCTTGTAGATCCAGGGAGTGCGGTGCGCGCCATCCCGCCCGAAGATGGCGATCAGCGCCTGCCTGACCCGCCGCTCGGCCTCGGCCACGGAAATATCCCGGCTGTCGGTCGAGAGACAGAGCACCTCCGCTGCCTCCTGGCGGACCCGGTCGAACGGAATCGCGGTCGTAAAGCCGGCCGCCGCAAACGGCACGCCCGCGTCGGCCGCGCCGGTCAGGTCGTCCGCGATCAGCGCCAGATCGGTCATGGGAGGAACGGTGGAGGGTGGAGGGAACGAAAAGCGGGGAATTCGTATCCTCCTTCCAACCACCAACGACCAACCACCATCAGCCTCCTCGGGCGGCCACCATCTGGATCGCGACGTCGATCGCCGCGATCAGGCTCTCCTCGCGGGCAATCCCCTTGCCAGCGATGTCGAAGGCCGTCCCGTGATCGACCGAGGTCCGGATGATTGGCAGCCCGATGCTGACATTGACCCCGCTGTCGAACGCCAGCAGCTTCATCGGGATATGGCCCTGATCGTGGTACATCGCCACGACGATGTCGTACGCGCCCTTGGTTGCGCGCAGGAAAACAGTGTCAGGCGGCTGCGGATCAGAGACATCCAACCCCTCGGTCCGGGCCGTTTCGATTGCCGGAATAATCGCCATCGCCTCCTCGAAGCCGAATAACCCACCCTCGCTCGCGTGCGGGTTGAGCCCGGCGACGGCGATTCGCGGCCGCGCGATCCCGAGGCCACGGCAGGCCGCGTCGGCGAGGCGAATCGTGTCGAGGACCCGCCCCGTCGTGACCCGCGCGATCGCCTCGGCCAGTCCGACATGCATCGAGACATGGACGACACGCAGGTTTGGCCCGGTCAGCAGCATCGTGACCTTGCCGGCGCCGGTCCGCTCCGCCAGCAATTCGGTGTGACCCGGGTATCGGAAGCCGGCCATGTGCATCGCCGCCTTGTTCAACGGCGCCGTCACCACCGCATCGGTCTCGCCGGCCATCGTCAGGTCGCAGGCCCGAAATACCGCCTCGACCGCCGCCCGCCCACCCGCGGCCGACTCAACCCCGACCGGGATCGCGGCCGGATCCGCATCAGCCAGATCGAGGAGCGGGACCGTCCCCGCCCGGTACGCCCCATCCCGTGGACTGCTGATCGCTTCGAATGAGGGGATTGCCTGTCCGACCCACGGCGCGGCTCGCTCCAGCACCCGCCGGTCCCCGATCACCAGCGGCCGGCAACGCGCGAAGATGTCGGCATGGGCCAGCGCCTTGAGGACGATCTCCGGCCCGATCCCGGCCGGATCCCCCTGCGTAATCGCCAGCAGCGGTCTCGAATCCCCATCAACCATGACCCATCAACCTCCCCACATCACGCGAATAGCGTACGGGATAGAAGAGCGAGTAGTTACGTGTGTAGGGGCGCATTGCATTGCGCCCACCCCTATCGATTGGCGATGGCCCGGCGAAGGCCCTTCGGGTAGTGGTTCTTGACTGTCGAGCCGGTGCGCTTGCCCCAGCCGAGCGGAAAGCCATCGACCGCCACCAGCGTCCAACCCGGATCTCCGGCCGCATTGACTGGCTCCCCGGTGATCCACCGCCGCGCCCCATCGACATCGAGGTCCAGCCGGTTGCGCGCAACGCCGGCATCGATCGCCAGGGCAAGCGCGTGCGACGGCTCGAACCGGCCCGGCTTCCGCTCTCCCACCCACAGGCCATCCCGCACGACCGGCACACCGGCCAGATCCAGTGCGTGGTCGGTCGCGAACATCAGTCGATCGTCGCGCCAGGTCGACCGCCCTGGCCGATCAGCCAGCGGATCCTGGTCAAAGTGCTCCTCCACGAACTGATGCCAGACCGCCCGGGCCGATGGATCATCTGTCCCACCCATACGCGCCGCGCCGCGCTCCTCCGTGGTCCCCGCGCGTACCAACCGCGTAACCACGTGCCCCTCGCCGCGCACCCGGTGTGGCCAGAGCCGAAGTCGCTCGTCCAGCCGCCAGTCGGGCTGCCCGGAGAGCAGCCATTCGACTACCCCTTCGTTTTCGCGCTCGTTGAAGGTGCAGGTGCTGTAGACAAGAACTCCGCCCGGCCGCACCAGCTCGATCGCGGCCGCCATGATCTCGCGTTGCCGGTCAGCGGAGCCCGCTACCCGCGCCGGTGACCATTCCGACCTCGCCTCAGGATCCCGCCGGAACAGCCCCTCGCCCGAGCATGGCGCATCGACGATCACCCGGTCGAAGACAGGACCAACTTCGCGCAGTCGCTCCGGCGTGGCATTTGTCAGAACCGCCGACACCGAACCCCATCGCTCCAGATTCTCGCCAAGTGCCTTGATCCGGGCCGGGTGGATCTCGTTCGCGATCAGCAACCCCTCAAGCCCGACCGCCTGAGTCGCCTTTCCGCCCGGCGCGGCGGCCAAATCGAGCACCGCATCGCCCGGCTGAATCCGCGCTGCCTCCACGACCGCCA
>DASQCG010000543.1:0-6420 GCA_035634825.1 Thermomicrobiales bacterium
ATCGTCGCGCTCGGGCACTGGCCGAAATTCGATTCGAATTCCGTCCCGGAGTCACTTCGACTTATCAAGCGAAGGTGCCACGGCGACAGTTGCTTTTCGATCTACGAAGTGGCGCGAGGGACGGCAACGCCAGAATGACGACTGCAATCTATCCCGGCAGCTTCGACCCGGTCACGATGGGTCACATCGACGTAGCCAGGCGTGCCGCCCGCGTTTTCGACCACGTTATCGTTGCGATCTATGAGCAATCCGAGAAACCAGGCGCTCTGTTTACGACCGCGGAGCGCGCCGAGTTGGCACGACAGGCCTTCTGCGATCACCCGGAAATCGAAGTGGTGACCTTCAGCGGCCTGGCCGTCAACTACGCCCGCGAGCGCGGCGCGACGACGATCGTCCGCGGCCTGCGCGCCGTCTCCGATTTCGAGTACGAGTTCAAGCTCGCCCACATGAACGCCCACCTCGCTCCGGAGATCGATGTCGTCTGCCTGATGACCTCCTCGAAGCATTCGTTTGTCTCATCGAGTCTGATTCGTGAAGTTGCGTCGTTGGGTGGTAATCTGGAAGGGCTCGTACCTGACCACGTCCTGAAGGCCTTGCAGAAACGGTTCGCACGCCCATGACTGAAGACGTTGACCTCCAGCCAGGCCGGATCCGCGAGACTCCACGTGAGCCACTCTACAAGCGCCGCAACGCCGGGATGGAGCCGCTCGAGGACGACGGCCTCTTTCCGCCTGCCGAACCATACGAGCCCGCCGACGCGATCGACGACACCTCGGTCGACATCTTCTATCTGCTCGACCGCCTCGAGGAGTTGGTCAGTCTCGGCAAGCGCGTGCCGTTTTACGGCAAGGTCATGGTCGAGGAGAACGAGTTCCTGGCGCTGGTCGACCAGCTCCGGATCGCCGTTCCAAATGAGATCAAGCAGGCCCAGCGGGTCATTCGCGAGCGCCAGACAATCATCGCTGAGTCGCATGAGGAAGCCGCTCGCATCCTCGATGCAGCTCGCAAGCGTGCCGAATATTTCGTCTCGCAGGAAGGCATCCTGAACGAGGCGCGCCTCAAGGGTGAGGAGATCCTGCAGGACGCGCACGACAAGCGCAATCGCGTCATGGGCGAGATCGACGCGTACGCGCTCGAGCAATTCGACAAGGTCGAGGAGGCGATGCGGAACGGGCTCTCCCTGATCGACGAATCGCTCGAGGAGACGGTCGCGATCATGCGCGAGGCCCGCCAGAACGTCGGCCGGTAGGAAATCGCGCAGCCGTACAGGGTTCGGTGCGCTTCGACAAGCCATTCCAGGACCGCCACGGCATAATTCCCTTCAGCGGCCCGCCGCGCAGTAAGAGGGACACGCCCGCAATGGAACAACTCCTCAGACGCCTTTCCATCCTCGGCACGATCGGCATGTTCACGGTCCTGTTGATGGGAGCCACGGTGACCGACACCGGCTCCCAGACCGGGTGCGGCCGCTCATGGCCGCTTTGCCACGGCAACTTCCTGCCGGCATCGGTCCGTGCATCAGTCATCGAGTTCAGCCATCGTGCCGTCACCGGGGTGATCGGCATCGTGATCATCGCCCTGGCAGTCCTCTCGATCCGGATCCGGCACAAGTACCCGGCGCTATTGCCACTGGTTCCGATCATGGTCGGAGCACTGCTGCTGCAATCAGGCATGGGCGCATGGGCGGTCAAGTATCCACAGTCGGCGGCGGTGCTCGCCCTGCACTTTGGCTTCTCGCTTGTCGCCGTTGCCGGCGTCTTCCTCGTCATGCGCGTGATTGACGAGCAATCGAGCGGCCGGTACGTCCAGAAGCCGCCCGCACCTCCCTTGCTCAAGGCGCTCTTCTGGTTAAGCGTTATCGTCGTCTATGTGGTCGCCTACTCGGGCGCGTATATCAAGCATGCCAAGGCCGAGGACGGTTGCCGGAGTTGGCCGCTCTGTGATGGGCACGTCTGGCCAGGGCTGAGCGGGGACAACGGCGTCATCTTCATGCACCGACTCGCGGCGTTTGGCAGCATGCTGCTGCTGATCGGCATTGCCTGGTACGCCTACAAATACCGCGCGATCCGGCCCGATCTCTTCAACGTCGCCTTACTGGCGGTGCTGGCGGTTGCCTGCCAGGCGGTAGTCGGCGGGATCGTTGCGGCGACGAATATGCAGCTGATCTCGACGCTGCTCCATGCCGGCCTGATGGCCGTACTGTTCCTGGTCCTGTGCGAAGGGTGCCGCTTGACCGTGCCCCAGCGGGCGCCGAACCAGGCCTGGTCCATCAACCAGCAGCAGGCCGTGGCGCCCCAGGGCGCCGATTGACCCTCCCAAGCGGTTGCCATATACTTCAGGGCTGACGCCGGGGAAGACCCGGCGTTTCAGTGTCGGATAGGCGGGGCGCGATGGATCCCCAATTTGCCGGCCAGGTGGACCTCAATAACGACGCGGTTGTCAATGTCGCGGCGTTATTGCGGGAGCAAACGGGCGCAGCCCGCTCGTATCGGTTTCTGATCGATCGCTTTCCCCTGGACGAAGATCTCTTTGCGGTCGGCGTGGCAGGAAATCTGCGGCTGACCCGTTTGAGCGACGCAATATTGGCTTCGGTTGGTGGCAAAACAGGCGTGGAGCTTGAATGCCAGCGGTGCCTGGAGCGGTTTTCGCTCCCGATATCGTTCGACTTCGAAGAACAGTTCCGGATCGCATATGATGTGCGCCGCGGAACGACAATCGAGTCCGAAAACGAGGGAATCGACGAGCGACCGGAAATCTCTGAGAACCACGAGTTGGATTTCAGTGAGCCGATGCGACAAGAAATCATCGTGGCACTTCCGATGCGCCCGGTCTGCGGGCCGGATTGCCCCGGACCTCCGGACTTCACCGATGGTGATGAGGAGGAAGGCAGCGGACAGTTTTCGGCACTCGCGTCTCTGCTCGGGCAGACTGACGAGGATTAGGACAGGAGTTCAATCGTGGGAGCACTTCCCAAGCAACGCATCAGCCGGCACCGCCAGGGCAATCGCCGACGGCACATCTTCATCTCTCCGGTACACCTCGTCGCGTGCAAAAACTGCGGGGAGATGCGGCGTCCTCACCACGTCTGCCCGAACTGCGGCTTCTACCGCGGCCGCCAGGTTATCCAGATCGAAGAGCGCGGTCCGCGCGAGCAGTAATCCGCTTTAAACCCCCTTCCGACCGCGTCGGCATGCCGACGCGGTCATTGCGTTCCGCCGATAATTCGGGCGACACTGTTCCGAGCATCGACTGAACTTTCGTGGGGGATGCGGACGAACGATGCACCACGCAGCGATCACCGGATGGGGGATGTCGGTCCCCGACAAAATACTGACCAACGCCGACCTCGAGCGCATGGTCGAGACGAGCGACGAATGGATCGTCTCGCGCACTGGTATCCGTGAGCGACGAATTGTCGGTCCAGCTGACTCGACTACCTCCCTTGGCACAGGGGCGGCCCGACAGGCTCTCGAGCGTGCCGGCATCACGGCCGAAGAGCTCGACCTGATCGTCGTCGCCACCTGCACACCGGACCAGTTTCTCGTCTCCCAGGCTTGCCTGATCCAGGCCGAGATCGGCGGCAATGCCGGCGCGTTCGACTTGGGCGCGGCCTGCTCCGGCTTCGTCTACGCCCTCTCGACCGCAACCCAGTTCGTCCAGACCGGCACCTACGAGAAAGTGCTTGTGGTCGGCGTCGATACCCTGACCCGCTTCGTCGACTACTCCGATCGCTCGACCTGCATCCTGTTCGGAGACGGCGCGGGCGCGGTGGTGATCGAGCGCTCCACCGAAGAGCGTGGACTGCTTTCGACCGTGCTCGGTGCGGATGGCGCCGGCTACGGTCATCTCTTCATCCCCGGTTGGGGCGGATACGTGCCCGAGACAGCCGGCATTTTCCCCGAGTACCGGCCCTATTTGCAGATGAACGGCAACGAGGTCTTCCGATTCGCGGTGCGGGTCATGGGCGATGCCGCTGTCGAAGCGGTCGGCAAGGCCGGCTTGACCTTTGAAGACATCGACATGCTCATCCCCCATCAGGCGAATGCCCGCATCATCGATGCGGCAGCGCGTCGTCTCGACCTCGACCGGGAAAAGGTTTGGGTGAACCTCGATCGCTACGGCAACACATCGGCCGCATCGATTCCGATCGCACTTTGCGAGGCGGAGGAAGCTGGACACCTTGCTGAGGGCAAAAACATCGTCTTCGTCGCGTTTGGCGGCGGTCTGGCCTGGGCGGCCGGGGTCGTCCGCTGGGGCGTCAAGGGCGTGCGGCGCCTCGAATCGAAGGATGCGGCGCTTGCCGGGGCGAAGGCCGGTCCCGTAGCGTCTTTGGTCAATCAGTAAGGAGCATCACATTGGCTGATCCCAAAGTTGCAGTCGTCACCGGTGGCACCCGGGGCATCGGCCTCGCCATCGCCCACCGGTTGGCAGCCGAAGGGTTCGACCTGATGATCTCCTACCGCGGTGATGAAGAGAAAGCGAACGAGGCGGCCAAGAGCCTCGGAGAAACCGAGCGCCAGATTGAGATCTTCGCCAGTGACGTCACCGACGCCGATCAGGCCGGCGCGCTGATCGAGCGCACCATGGCGAAGTTCGGCCGGATCGACGCCCTGATCAACAACGCCGGCATCACGCGCGACACGCTGATGATGCGGATGAGCGAAGACGACTGGGACGCGGTTCTGACCACCAACCTCAAGGGCGCATTCCTTTGCTCCAAGGCGGCCATGCGGCCGATGCTACGCCAGCGCTCGGGGCGTGTCGTCAACATCACGTCCGTCGTCGGTCTTGTTGGTAATCCGGGTCAGGCGAACTACGCGTCCGCCAAAGCCGGCCTGATTGGCCTGACCAAGTCAATGGCGAAGGAGGTCGGATCGCGCGGGATCACGGTCAACGCGGTCGCTCCCGGTTTCATCGAGACCCGCTTGACCGATGTACTCCCGGCCGATCTCAAGGAAATGCTGCTCAAGCAAACGCCGCTCGGGCGCTTCGGATCGCCTGAGGACGTCGCCGGAGCAGTCGCCTTCCTCGTTTCGGACAGCGCATCCTTTGTCACCGGTCATGTCCTGACGGTCGACGGCGGCCTGTTCATGGCATCCTGACGGGAGCGTCTGTGCGTAAGGTTCTGATTGCCAATCGGGGCGAAATTGCCCTCCGCGTTCTGCGCGCCTGCCGGGACCTCAACATCCCGGCTGTGGTCGCCTACAGCGATGCCGACCGCGACTCGCTTCCGGTCCGGCTGGCCGACGAGGCAGTCTGCATCGGGCCGGCTGCCGTCTCTCGTTCCTATACCAGCATCCCGGCGATCATCACAGCCGCGCTCGTGACCGGCTGCGATGCATTGCACCCCGGCTATGGATTCCTCTCCGAAAACGCGTATCTGGCCGATGTCTGCACCAAGGTGGGCATCACCTTCATCGGTCCACCGGCCGATGTGATCAGCAAGATGGGGAACAAGGCCGAGGCCCGCAAGCTGATGCGCGACGCAGGTGTGCCGCTGATGCCCGGCAGCGACGGCGTCGTCCGCAATCTGGCTGAAGCAAAGGCCGCCGCCAACAAGGTCGGCTTTCCGGTGCTGATCAAGGCGGCGGGCGGCGGAGGCGGACGCGGCATGCGCGTTGCGTCGAGTGAGAGCGAGTTGATCCGGCAACTGCCGATGGCCCAGACCGAAGCCGAATCTGCCTTCGGAAACGGCGACGTGTACATCGAGCGCTACCTGGACAAGCCCCGACACGTCGAAGTCCAGGTTCTGGCCGACGCGCACGGCCATGTCTACGCGATCGGCGACCGCGACTGCTCGCTCCAGCGCCGGCATCAGAAGATCATCGAAGAGGCGCCGGCGCCATTCCTCAGCAAGCGAATCCGCGACAACATCATGAAGGCAGCCGCGAAGGGAGCCCGAGCGGCTGGGTACCAGAGCGCGGGCACGCTCGAGTTCCTGGTCGACCAGGACGGCCGCTACTACTTCATGGAGATGAACACGCGTATCCAGGTCGAGCATCCGATCACCGAGATGGTGTCGAATATCGATCTGGTCACCTGGCAGCTCCGGATCGCGATGGGCGAACAACTCCGGCTCGAGGAGCGCGACATCGAGGCCCGTGGTCACGCCATCGAGTGCCGGATCACAGCCGAGGACCCGGCCAGGGATTTCTCGCCCGCAGTCGGCATAGTTTCGACCTACGTCGCGCCTGGCGGCCCCGGTGTGCGGGTCGACTCGCACCTGTTCAGCGGCTACCAGGTTCCGCCCTATTACGACTCGCTGCTGGCCAAGATTGCCGTCTGGGGCAAGGACCGGAACGAAGCCATCGAGCGTATGGAACGCGCGCTTCGGGAGACCATCATCGACGGCGTGATCAACGTCACTCCCCTTCATCGCATGATCATGATGGACGAACTGTATCGAAAGGGCGAAATCCA
>DASQCG010000544.1:0-7321 GCA_035634825.1 Thermomicrobiales bacterium
GCGGCTCGACGACGATCCCGGGGCGGCAGGATCTGTTCATCCGGGTGGCCAACTTCGGCGACCAGTCGATGACGACCACGGTCGATATCAGCGTCGACAACGTCTCGATCGACCAGCGCCAGATCACGCTGACGGCCGGGACCGCGCAGAACCTGGTCGAGACGCTGCCAGCCGGGGCCGAAACCGCGACGGCGACGTTGAGCGGCAGCGACGCGCTGGCGGCCGACAATCACGCCTCGGTCACCCTCGCGGGAGCCGGCGCCTCGGGCTTGCGGATGTTGCTCGTGTCCGACGCTCCAGGCGCGCTTCTGCGGGCGCTCTCGGCCCTTCCTGGCTCGCAGGTGCAGACCTTGTCCCTCAACCAATACCTTGCCAGCACTTCCCTGCCGGCGATCGACCTGATCATCTTCGAGGGAGCGGCCCCAGGAGGCTCCCTGCCGAGCGTGCCGGCGCTGGTCGTCAATCCCGGTCCCGGCGCCAACGCGAATGCGGGCATGATGCCGGCGCCGGTGCCGACCCGATTGCTGGCCCAGGATCCGGTCCTGAACGGAGTCGATCTGGCCGGTGTCACCTTTGGCCAGGTACCGATCGTCGCGCTTGGGCCGGATGACGTCGAAATTGCCGGAGCCGACGGTGGCCCATTGATCTACCGGACGCACCTGGCGAACGGCGAGCAGGCCGATGTGCTGATGTTCGACATCGAGGCGTCCAACCTGCCCGTCCGCGTGGCGTTCCCGATCCTCGTCTCGAATCTCGTCTCGGACCTTGTCGCGCAGCAGATTCCGGCCAGCCTCTCGGTGGGCGATCCGATCACGATCTCGCCCCATGCCGGCGCGACGTCGCTCGAGATCACCGATCCGACCGGCACGGCGCACACGATGGCGATCGAGGCGGATCAGACGACTGGTATCACGCCGGTGCAGTCCTACGAGGACACGGGGATGTCGGGGCCGTACTGGCTGAGGGAGCTGGATACGAACGGCAATCCGATCACGATGGCGACGATCATGGTCAACGCCGGGCATCCGCAAGAATCCAATCTGGCGCCGAATCCGCTTCTGAAGGATGCGCTGGCGTCCAGTGCGATCGAAACGGACCAATCGCGCCTGCGCAACCAGTTCGAGCTCTGGCCGCTGGTCGTCGCGGCGGTTCTCGGCTTGCTCCTGATCGAGTGGCTGTTGACGCTGCGCCAGGAACGACGACGGCCCGCGACAGGGAGTCTCCGCGCATGATGCCGCTGGCCGCCATCCAGGTGACGTTCGGCCGCGAGCGCGCGCTGCTCCTGCTGCTGCTGATCCCGCTGATCGGGTTCATCTCATGGCGGGCAGTCTGGAGACCGAAGCGGCTGCGGCGCTCTGTTCTGCTGCTCCGGCTGGCGATGCTGGCCCTGATGATCGGGGCGTTGGCCGACCCGCTGGCCGCCAGCACCGGCAACGCATCCACCACGATCCTGCTCGTCGACCAGTCGACCAGCGTCACCTCGAACAGCGAGAGCGGCGTCAATTCGTGGGTCAAGGATGCCTTGGCCAGTGCTGGGACCGGGGACAACGCGGCCGTCGTCGCCTTCGGCGGGTCGGCCGATCTGGTCGTGCCGTCCAGTCCCGCCTCGGGGATCAGCCAGGACTGGACGGATGGCATCGACACGTCCACCATCGATCCGTCCTTCACCAATATCGAGTCGGCAGTCGCCCTGGCGCGGTCGCTTCCGGTCGGCGGGAATCGGCGAATCGTGCTGGTTTCCGACGGATCCGAGAATCTGGGCTCAGTTCAGAATCAGGTGGGGCAAGCTGCCCGGGATGGCGTACCGATCGATGTGGTCAAGATAGCGGGCGCCGGCAACGATGATTTGCGCGTCGACAGTGTGACCGCTCCGGCAGCGATCTGGCAGGGCGAGAAGCCGAACGTGCTGGTCAGCGTCTCAACCGTGACCGCGGGCAAGGCGCACCTGGAATTGGTGGTTGATAACGGTGTGGTGGCGACGCAGGACGCCGATCTGGCGGCCGGCCTCTCGACCTTCTCGTTTGCCGTGCCCGAGCTGGGACCCGGCTTCCACAGCATGTCGGTCCGGGTCTCGGGCGATCCGTCGATGGACCAGTTCGCGGAGAACAACGCGGCGCCGCTGGCCCTGATCGTCCGCGATGCGCCGCACGTCCTGCTGATTTCGGTATCCGGATCGGATCCGAGCCGGCTGGTGAACGCGCTCAAGAATCGCGGCGCCGATGTGACGGCCGTGGCGCCGGAGCAGGTTCCGGTTCAGCTGTCGGTTCTGGGCACGTACGACGCGTTTGTGCTGGACAACGTACCGGCCAGCGCGCTGCAGGTGGAACAGATTGCGGGACTGCAGGAGGCGACGCGCAGCCTGGGCAAGGGCATGATCGTGGTCGGCGGGACGTCGAGCTACGGTCCCGGCCAATATGCCAGCACGCGGCTGGAAGACATGCTGCCTGTCACGGTCAAAGTGACGAATGGGCGCGAACGGCAACGCGTCGCCCTGCTCCTCGTGTTCGACCATAGCGGCTCGATGTCGTATGACCCGCTCCATGAGACGAGCAAGCTCGACATGGCCAAGGAGGCGATCCGGCTCGCATCGAATGCGCTCTCGGACGGCGACACGATCGGCGTTCTCGCCTTCTCCGATTCCCAGGATTGGGTTTACCCGCTGACTCAGATTACCGGGGACTCAACCAGGCAAGAGCTGAACGCGGCGGTCGGCAAGGTCAAGGCTACCGGCGGGACCGAGATCTACCCGGCCCTGCAGGTTGGTCTCGATGCCATCCGCAACGTCGATGCCGATGTCCGGCATGTGGTGCTGCTCTCTGACGGCAAGTCGAAGTCCGGCACGCAGGACGCGTACATCAAGCTCGTCTCCGACGCGGGCGCGGACCGGACGACGGTCTCGACGATCGCGATCGGCAATGACGCAGACACCGGGCTGCTGCAGGCAATCGCTCAGGCCGGCGGCGGTCGCTATCACTTCACCAATCGCTCCGAGGAGATTCCGCAGCTCACGCTGGAAGAGGCACGCAGCGCCGGCGCGCAATCGGTCATTCGCGGCGCTTTCCAGGCGGTCCAGACTCTCCCCTCCCCGATCATGACCGGCTTCGATGTCAAGACATTGCCGCCACTCGACGGCTACGACTTCACCGAGGCCCGACCCGGGGCGCAGGTCGTCCTGGTCAGTCATCGCAACGACCCTGTCCTCGCGAAGTGGCAATACGGCCTGGGGCGGGTCGTCGCGTGGACGCCCGACGATGGGGCTGACCTGGCCAGCCAGTGGGGATCCTGGCAGAACTTCGACCAATTCTGGTCGTCGGTGTTGCGCTGGACCCTGCCCGATCCAGAAAACCGCGCCGTGTCGACCGACGTCTCGCGCGATGGGCCGGATGTCGTGCTGTCGCTCAGCACGACCGGGGACGCATCTGCCAACGATTATGTCGATCTGTCAGCCATGACCGCTCGTATTACCGGTCCGGGCGGCGCGGTAACCGGCGCGGTTCCCCTGACGCAGTCGGGGTCCGGGCAGTATCAGATTCGCATCCGAAATGCCGACTCCGGGGCTTACAAGCTCGAACTGGTCGATAGCAATGGGACGGCCCAGGGCGGCGACTACGGCTTCACGCTGCCGGGATCGCCGGAACTTCTCCCCTCCCCCGGCGGCGATCGGTTGATGGACTCGATCGCGGCCGCCACCGGTGGGCGCGAGCTGAGCATGGATGAGCCGGGTAGCCTCTTCTCGGCTCCGAGCAGCGGCGGCGAGACATTGCAGACATACCGGCCGGTCTGGTCATGGGCGGTGATCGGCGCGCTGGGCTTGTTCCTGCTCGAGTTGATGTTCCGTCTCAACGGGTATGCCCGGTTGCGGTCGCTTCGTGGCCGATTTGGATAGGACCGGCTGGTAGAATCGCCGGCGACAGGCGGCCGCGAAGAACCGGAGCACATCAGGCGTGATCAGAGTCAAAGTCCATGCCGAAGGCGCGGTACTTGATCATGACCTTCCCCTCGACCGGATCAGCGACACCCTCGCCATGCAAGACTCACTACTGTGGGTCGATGTCATCGCGCCGACCGTCGATGACCTGGGCGTGATCGAGCAGGAGTTCGGCTTTCACCATCTTGCGCTCGAGGATGCCCAGCTGGTCCACGAGCGGCCCAAGATCGACCTCTACGACGACTTCATCCTGATCATCTTCTATGCGCTCACACACGTACCTGGAGAGACACCGGGCCTGCGCCTGGAGCAACTCTCGCTTTTTGCGGGTCAGAACTTTGTCGTCACGCTTCACCAGGCGGAGCTGCCGGTTCTGGATCAGACGAGCGACCGCTGGTGCGCGAGCCACGCCAAGATCAAGAATGGCGCGGCCGGCCTGCTGGTCTATTCAATCCTGGATGCGCTCGTCGACGAGTATTTGCCGATTGCCGACCGGATCTCGGACCGAATCGACGTGATCGAGGATGCCGTGTTCGGTCGATTCGATGCGAACGCGCAGCAGGAGATATTCCGGATAAAGCGGAACCTGTTGCAGATGCGCAAGGTGCTGGCTCCCGAGCGGGATGTGCTCAATGTGCTGATGCGCCGCGATACACCCATCTTCTCGGACGAGACGGTACGGTATTTCCAGGACATCTACGATCACCTGCTGCGCGTGCTCGATTCCATCGACACCTATCGCGATCTGCTCTCGAGCGCGCTCGACAGTTACCTCTCCGTGCAATCGAACCGCATGAACAAGGTGATGAAGACGCTTACGGCTTCATCGATCATCCTGATGTCGGTGACGCTGATCGCGGGCATCTATGGAATGAACTTCGTACATATGCCGGAGCTGGAATGGCATTACGGGTATCCGTTCGCCCTTGGGTTGATGGTCCTGGTTGTGGCCGCGCTGGGCGCGCTGTTCCGGAAGATCGACTGGTTCTGATTGCTACTCGTCCCAGAGGTCCGGAAGCTCGTCGTCCAGCTCATCCTCATCGTCTGGCTCCGCATGAACCGCGACCGGCTGATGACCCAATGATGGCCGGTCCACCCGGGTGGATGTCGATTCGATGTCCGTGGAGGGCATTCCGGCGGTTCGGCTTCGGCTCGGCTCGATGCGGACAGCCGTGGACTCTGGTTCCGGCGGGAGATCCGCAGGCGCGTCATCGGCCGGGAGATCGCGGCCGACCAACTCATTGAGCCATTCGCCGCTGAGCGAAATCCAGTCTTCGAGCTCGCTGTACAGCCCATGCCCTCCTTCGGGGTACCAGACGAGCGTAGCCAGATCGCCGGCCGCGGCCGCGAGCGCGACCGACTCCTCCGGTGGCACGACCATATCGCGGCCGGCGCCGAAGATGAGCAGCGGGGAGCGCAAGCGCGGCACAAGATCGGTCAGCCCGAACTCGGCGACCACATCCTCAGCTGTATCGTTTTCGACGGCCAGGGTCATCAACTGCAGTCGGACCAGCGGGCTCACATGACTCCACCAGTCGAGCGGATCGTAGGGCGGCGTGACGGCAATCGCGCCGAGCAACCGGCGGTCGTAGGCAGCGCATCGGATGGCAACCGGACCGCCCAGGCTGAACCCGGCCATGGCCACCATGTCCGCATCCAGGTCGGGGTGGTCCTCGACGACGTCGAAGATGCCGTCGGTCATGTCATCGCTATCGGCGATCGGCGATGTGAAAGAGGCTGATTCGCCGGTGCCCGGCCAATCGACCGTCATGATGGCGATGCCAATGTCGAGCAACGGGGTCGCCCAAAGCAGCAGCTCCTCCTTGCAGGTTGTGGCGCCGTTGAGCAGCACGAGCATGGGGAACGGGCGCCGTCCGGTTTGGGGCACGGCCACGTAGGCAGGCAAGGTCCGCGTGCGCCAGCGCAGGCTGATCTTGCGCACCTCGGGCATCAGCCGCGGCACCGCCTGGGCGAAGGTCGTCACGCTCGACGCGCGGAGCGTCCTTAGTGTGCGCGGGTCGGTATCGGTGACCAGGTGCGCGATGTGGAAGCACATGGCGGCATTGATCCGGGCGACAGCCGCCTCCTGCCAATGGCCGGATCGCTCCTCGCCGCGGGCCTCGGTCAGGAATCGCTGTGCGGCCAGATTCCAGCCGTCCATCCACTGGCCGAGGCCGTGAATTCCGCTCAGCACCTCGGTGATCGTCTGCTCGGGAATCCGCATCGCCCGGAATCGATCCTTCATCGAGCGGGGGAGTCCCTTGGCGGACCGGAAACGCAGGTACCGTTCGAGCCGACCGGGCGTGACGCGACCGGCCAGCCGCCATGCGTCCGGCGCGAGCCGCCACCGGCGAGGCTCGGACATCACGATCTGGCGGACGTGCTCACTCATGAATCCTGGATACCGCTCTCGGCTATCAGTCGACCGGTGGCCTGGGCGGCACCGGCTGATTACTCAGTCCAGAGGCGCTCGCGGGCGCGGACCAGCAGCTCCTGGAGCGGGGCACGGTCGTCCTCAAAGCGGGAGACCAGAATACCACGGTCGATCCGGTGCGGGCGCGTGCGCAACTGGGCCACGAAGGTTTCGACCACGACCCGGGCGGCGTCAATGCGGTCATCCCGGGGCGCGCCGGTGGTCGTGCCGAGCATGGGCATGGCAATCGACCGTATCCGCAGCTTCGTGGCCAGATCGAGCGCCTCCCGGAGCGCGTGAGGGATTTCGAGCCGCTTGGGCGCCTCGCCGAGCTCGGTGGCGATAATCACGTGCAGAATGTGCTGGATACCGCGGTCCGCGAGCCGGCCCGATCCAGTTGCAACCGCATTCCCGATCTCGAGCGGCGCGTGCGTACGGAGCTCCCGCTCGACTGCCTCTCCGGCCGCGCTCCAGAGCGCGCTACTCGGACCGGCTGCGAACATGCCGCGCTGATTGCCGGCCACGAGGATGGCCTCGACCGGCTGGTCGACGAGTTCGCCGACAGCGACCGAAACCAGTGTCCGTCCAAACCGGATGCCTTCTTCGCGGGAGGAATGTTGACTAGTCATCAGTTGCGGCTACGCGCTCCCTCGTTTGCAGAGCGCGCAGTCTACCACCCGGGCAACTGCCGGCAGCGACGTCAGGCTATAGACCTGGAATCTTTGCTTCGAGGAGCCGCCGCAAGCTCGGATGTGGACTCGTCTCGACATAATAGATGCCGTCCGAGAGCCACTGCGGAGCCGCGATCGACACGCCGTTGTCGCTCGTGGCAGCGCCGAGGAAATTCCCGGCCGTGTCGTAGATCTGCAGCGAGTACCCGTCCGAAATGGCCAGATAGGAGCCGTCCGGAGACCAGGTGAAGCCAATGCCGGTCCCGTTCACGTACGGAATTTGCGCCATCGGGATACCCGGGCTGCTGA
>DASQCG010000545.1:0-4344 GCA_035634825.1 Thermomicrobiales bacterium
CCCCGCGCGGTCGACGATCTGGTTCGCAGTTTCCGGTTCGGACCGCCGAGCTACATCCTCGCCTTCCTTCTCTCGTTCGTCTCGACCTGGGCGTCCCTGGTTCTCCTCGCGCTGCTGGCGCTGGCCTACCTCATCCCGCCGAGCTGGCTGGAATTGCGGCGCGCGTGACAGTGGGATTTGACCCCTCCGGTACAGTTACTTACCTAAGACAAGCGACCGGGAAGCCCGGTTTTTCTGGAGCGATTGATGACGACCTCTATACCCCTCTCGTTCCTCGACCTGACGCCGATCCAGAACGGATCGACTGCGACCGACGCCCTGGCGACCTCGGTCGAGTTAGCGAAGCTGGCGGAGGAGCTGGGATTTGCCCGCATTTGGTACGCAGAGCACCACAACACCGGCGGACTGGCCAGCGCCGCGCCCGAAATCATGATCGCCCACATTGCCACCCAGACCGAGCGGATCCGGCTGGGCTCCGGCGGGGTGATGCTGCCGAATCATGCGCCGCTCAAGATCGCCGAGACCTTCACCCTGCTCGAGGCGCTTCACCCGGGCCGGATTGATCTCGGCCTGGGCCGGGCGCCGGGCACGGACACGATCACCGCCTTCGCCATGCGCCGCTCCCGGGAGGCGCTGACCGCTGACGATTACCCGCAGCAGGTGGCCGAGCTGATCGCGTTCGACGACGAGTCATTCCCGGCCGGGCACCCATTCGGAACGATCAGGGTCGTACCGTTCGATGTCCGGATGCCGCCGCTGTGGTTGCTGGGGTCGAGCGAGTTCAGCGGTCACCTGGCGGCACAACTTGGTCTGGGATTCGGATTCGCGGCCCACATCAGCCGGGCCTTGGCGATCCCGACCATGCGGGCATACCGCGAGCAGTTTGTCCCGTCGGCGCGCTATCCGGAACCGCACGGGATCCTGACCGTCTCGGTGACGATCGGGGAGACGCCGGAGCACGCGGCCGATCTCTCGCTGGTCAACGAGCTCTTTCTGCTGCGCTTGCGGACTGGGCAGCACGGCCGATACCCAACCCTCGAGGAGGCAAAAACGTATCAATTTACAGAGCAGGAACGGGCGCTGATCGCCTCGATGCCGCTCAACTTTATCGCCGGCACGGCTGACCAGGTTTACCGCCAAGTGATGGATCTGGCCGAGCTCTGCCAGGCGGACGAGGTGATGATCACGACGACGCTGCCAGGGCCCGAGGATCGTCGCCGGACACTGACGAGCATGGCGGAGCAGTTCGGATTGGTGGCTTCGCTTGCCTGACGCGAGGCGGGTCTCGGGGTCCCGACAGGATCGGGACCAGCGTCCCTTTCGGGGCTACTGACAGTCCCAAATGGCGGGTGTATACTCGGGTTCTCTCGGTGTTGATAGTGATTTTCATCGCAATATCCACACCGTTACAGACTTTCAGGCCTGTAAGGAGGTTTCACCGTGGCTGCTACGACCAGGCCCCGCGTGCACACGCGCCCTTCGATCGCGCCGACTGCCCCAGAGCCCAGCGCGGATGGTCATCGGTACTCTTATCCTTCAGTGCCTTCCCTGTATGAGCAATCACTCAAGCGGAACGAATCGCATCTGGCCGTGACTGGGCCGCTGGTTGTCGAGACCGGCATCCATACCGGCCGCTCCGCCAGGGACAAGTTTGTCGTCGACGACGGCGCCACCCATGACTCAGTCTGGTGGGGCGACGTCAACCACCGCATGTCGCCGGAGCATTTCGCGACGCTGCAGGTGGATGTGCTCGCTCACCTCGAAACCCGGCCCACGATCACGATCGATCTTCGGGCTGGGGCGGATCTTCGCTACGCCATTCCGGTCCAGTTGACGACCGAGCACGCATGGGCCGCGCTTTTTGCCCGCAACCTCTTCCTGCCACCGAACGACGGGTCGTCGCTCGAGCCGTTCCGGATCCTGCACGCGCCGACCTTCGACGCCGATCCAGACGCGCACGGCACCCGTTCGAGCACGGCGATCGTGATCTCCTTCTCGACGCGGACCGTCATCATTGCCGGGACCCACTATGCGGGTGAGATCAAGAAGTCGATCTTCTCGGTCCTCCAATTCCTGCTGCCGGACCTCGGCGTGGCCACGATGCATTGCGCCGCCAATATGGGCGAGAAGGGCGATGTCGCGCTCTTTTTCGGGCTTTCCGGAACCGGCAAGACGACTCTCTCGACCGACAAGGACCGCATCCTCGTCGGCGACGACGAGCACGGCTGGTCGGACGACGGAATCTTCAATTTCGAGGGTGGCTCCTACGCCAAGGTGATCAAGCTTTCGGCGAAGGCTGAGCCAGGCATCTGGAACGCCAGTCACCGCTTTGGGACCGTGCTCGAGAACGTGGTCATGGACCCCCAAACGCGCGTCCTCGATCTCGATGACGCCACGCTCACCGAGAACACGCGCTCGGCCTTCCCGCTCAGCTTCATCGCCGGTGCGTCCGAGTCCGGGCTGGGCGGACATCCGCGCCACATCATCTTCCTGACGGCCGATGCCTTCGGCGTCCTCCCGCCGGTGGCGAAACTGACACCGGAGCAGACTCATGATTGGTACCTGGCTGGATATACGTCGAAGCTGGCCGGCACCGAAAAAGGGGTGACCGAGCCGGCGGCGACCTTCTCCGCGTGCTTCGGGGATGCCTTCCTGACGCATCCACCCCAGCGCTACGCGGAATTACTGGATGCCAGGATCGCCGCGCACAATCCGTCGCTCTGGCTGGTCAACACCGGCTGGACCGGGGGTGCGTACGGCACGGGCGAGCGAATCTCGATCGCCCACACCCGCGCGATCATCCGCGCGATCCTCGCCGGCGAGCTGGAGGAGGTCCAGTTGGAGACCGAGCCAATCTTCGGCCTCCACCTGCCCACGCGGGTCAAAGACGTCCCGCGGGAGATCCTCCGGCCCTGGCATGGGTGGTCCAACTACGGCGCCTACGAGAAGGCGGCCAGCCGTCTGGCGGCCGACTTCCGGAACGCGATTCGGTAAGCAGATCACTCGACAAGACCGGACCCCGGAGCGCCATGATTGGCGGCTCCGGGGTTCGTGTGTCTGTGGCGGTTTCCTGACATCGGTTCAATGAAGGTGGTGACGTTCGCAACGCTGCCATTGGCACGATTGGGCTGGCGAGACACGGAGGAATGCCATGAACGTCTCACTTGGTCCGAAGCTTCACCGATTTGAACGTGACCGGATCGCCCAATATATCGTCGGCGGAATCTGGCTGGCCGGCGCGGCGTTCAATGCCGTCGCGACGTTGCGGCAGCCTGATCCCTACACATGGCTCGAGGAGTCGCTGGTGCGGCCCTATCGCTGGTTCTTCGGCGAGGTCGCGACCGCCAATCCCTCGTTCTGGACGCTGGCCCTCATCGCCGGAGAGACCGCGCTCGGACTCCTGACGTTGGCCGGCGGCAAGTGGACGCGCCTGGGGCTGCTGGGCGGCACGCTCTTCAGCCTGTTCCTGTTTACGCTGGCGACGCCGTACACGATGATGATGGGCGGGTACGCCGCATTTTTGGCCTGGCTTGCCTGGCGAGAGATCAAATCGAGTCAGGCGAATGGGTCGGCGGCGTAGCGCGACCGGAATAGTTCGAGCTGCTCGGCTCGGGTGATGTACTGCCGCTCGTCCTGCGGCGCGCGACTCCATGGCACATCTCGCACGAAGATTTCCTCGAATTGCGTACCGTTGGCGTCACCCCGGCGTGGCACGAAGATGCCGGAGCCGATCTCGCCGTAGATCTCGATTTCAGCATCGTCCAGGGCAAGGTAGCCGTGAACGATCTCAGGCTGAATGATCACGACTTCACCCGGCCCGAGATCCCGGGTTTGTTCGCCGACGCGAAAACGGAGCCGGCCATACAGCACGCGCATCAGCTCTTCGCCGTGGTGCCGATGCAGCCCGACCACCTGGCCGGCCTGAACCGATGTGCACCAGATGAAGAGTCGGGTCGCGCCGTTTCCGGGACCGACAATTGCGTCCTCAGTGAAGCCTCGAATGTCGATGACGTTCATCGCAGGCCCCTTCAACATTTGACTATTTTGGGTCTCCAAGGATATACCCGGGAACGGTCGGAGTCGATAGGCAGGTGGGCTCAAAAATGGACCAACTCCGCCGCCGCAATTTCCGCGATTCGTAAGGGCAGAGAGGCGGATTCCACGTCCCCGTGTCCCCAGTCACCCAGGAACCACGCCGCCGAGAGTCCGGAATAGGCGAGCACCCACCGCAGCAAGCGGTCCCGGTCGAGGCGCGCCGCTGCGGCAATGATGTCGGCGCGGCGGAGGATGCGTTCGCGAAGCGTGGCTATGTCTTGTTGCGGCGGGTTGCAGAAGGTGTTGGCG
>DASQCG010000546.1:0-9759 GCA_035634825.1 Thermomicrobiales bacterium
AGCCCAACAAGGTCTGGCAGGGATGGGAAACCAGTCGCCTTTGGCGAAACTGATCGGACCAAGGTATTTCACAGAGGCAAATCTTGGCTTATCATAAGGGCGCCCGCGCCCGATGATCGAGTTCTGCTCTGATGGAGGTCCTTTCGCCGTGTTGAATCAATCTGCGTTATCCCAAACAATCGTCGAGCGCGCAATGGGTGTCCTCCAGTTGGATGACGCCACGTACGAGTCGATCGAACATGACACCAACGCTACGACCCAGGCGGCCATCGTCGTCGCCGTCGCAGGTCTGGCCGGCGGTATCGGTGCGATCCGCGACAGCGGCTGGGGTCTGATCGCCAGCCCGATTGGTGCGCTGATCGGCTGGGCTGTTGCGTCTTTCTTCATCTATTTCGTCGGCACGCGGTTGATCCCGTCCGCCCAGACGGAAGCGGACCTTGGGCAGGTGCTCCGGCTGTACGGGTATGCATCCGTGCCCGGTATCGCGAATGTGCTCGGCTTCATCCCGGTTGTCGGCGGGATCGTTGGCATAATCGCGGCCATTTGGGGCATCGTCTGCGCCGTCAAGGCAATCAAGCACGCGCTCGAGATGAGCACCGGCCGCGCCATTGCCACCGGCATTCTGGCCGCAATCGTCGCCGGCCTCGTGCTCGCGATCATCGGCGCGATCTTCGGCGTCACATTGTTCGCCTTCAGCTAGCGCACAGTTCAGACACCTCGAGTCATAGGGCCGTCGAGTTTTCGACTGCCCTATTTCCATGTCCGGA
The DNA here is from genome assembly GCA_035634825.1 of Thermomicrobiales bacterium. GTDB lineage: Bacteria > Chloroflexota > Chloroflexia > Thermomicrobiales > UBA6265 > DASQCG01. The sequence goes on from DASQCG010000546.1 coordinate 768, forward strand.
ATTGGTTGCTATACTGCCGATTAGTGCATATCGATAACTGAACATCGATCCTCTCTGCACTCACGAGGCGTTGAACCCCGCGGTTGTCTGGAAAGGACCGGTAGATGCGTCGCACCTTGTCCCGCCAGGCATCGCCGTGCTCGCTGCGCGCGACGCGATGCCTGACGATCCTTGTCCTGATCGCGCTCGAGTTCGGCTGGGTCGGCCTCGGCACGGCCGCAGTCGGCACTCCGCTCTACCCGGACCTGATCACGACCGCACCCTCCGGACTCTATATCGAGAAGGGGCCTGACGGGAAATATCTGCTGCGCTTTGCCAATACGGCGGTCAACCTGGGTGGGCGGATGGAGATTGCCGTCGGCAGCGGCACGCGCGACCTCTATCAGAACGTCTACGACCAAAATGTCGGCGGCAATCGGGTCATTCACCAGAAGGTCGGCGCGGACCTGATTTATCACCCACAGCATAACCACTTCCATTTCGAGGGCTTCGCCAAGTATGAGTTGCTGAAAAAGGACTCGTCCGGCTACTACCGCGCAACAAGCCGGACAGGCTCGAAGACCACCTACTGCATCCTCGATACATTGCGAGTCGGCACGGATGGTCCGACCAAGCGCCAGTACGACGGCTGCGGAGCAACAGTCCAAGGCCTCTCAGCCGGCTGGGGCGACACCTACATCGCATCGCTCTACGGCCAGTGGATCGATCTCGGCTCGAAGGCATTGGCGGATGGCTCGTACGCAATCCGGTCGACGGCCGATCCCGACAACAAGCTGATGGAGCTGAACGACTTCAATAATGTCGGGATCGCCTACTTCACGATCAAGAACGGCCGTTTATCGTCCGATGCATTTCCGCCGCTCTGCAGCGTGCAGACCGTCAACGGCGGCAAGACCGAGCTCGGCAACCAGGTCAACGCAATGGTGGGCTCGCCGGTCATGATCAACTGCCTCCGCTTCGGGAGCAGCGAACAGGTCGACGTCTTCTGGGGCAGCGTCAACACGATGCCGATGGCGACAGTCACAAGCTCAAGCGGAGGGGCGGTCACCGCTCAGATCGTCGTCCCGGAATCGACACTCGGGGTTCATTACGTAATCGCCCGGGGCCGGACGAGCGGTATCCAGGTTGCATCGGTCGTGAATACGATACCGGGCGTCTCGGTCACTCCCAGGCGCGGGATCGTCGGCACGCAGGTGGTGGTCACGCTGCGCGGCTACAGCGCGGCGGAGCAAGTCGACGTGCGGTTCTCCAAGACGAACAGCAGTTCCACATCAGTCGGGACGGTTGCGGTGAACGGAAGCGGCAGCGGAACGGTTACGTTCTCGGTGCCGGCGACTCCGTTCGGTCCGCATGCGATCGAGGGCGTCGGGTTGTCGAGCGGCGCCAGGTCACGGGCATCCATGGTCGTACAGCCTAGCATCATAGACGCCCCGGATGCGGTCGAGGCCGGTGTGCCGTTCGGGATTGCGCTTCGCGGGTTTGCTGCCGGGGAGGCGGTGAGCTTCACGCTCGATGAGCCGGGTCTTTCGGTGGGCACCGTCGTGACCAGCCACAGCGGAAGTTCCTCGCCGCGCACTGCCATGCTCACGATTCCGGTTGATACGGCGCCGGGCGACTACACGCTCTCGGCAATCGGGGTGATCAGCGGCGCGCCGGTGAGCATCGGAATCACGGTAAGTGCGCCCGAGGCGGCCGAGGAGCCGATCCCGACACCGCCGGACACGACCCCCTCACCGACGACTGAACCCACGTCGCCGCCGGAAGCATCGCCGACGAGTGAGGTCGGGACGCCCGTGGTCGAGACTCCGACCCCGGAGCCGAGTCCGAACAGCAGCCCAATCGCGGTTGCTCCTGCGGATCTCGACCTGACTGATCTGGATGGCGACGGGTCAGAGATCGTGACGCTCGATAGTGTGGCCTCCAGCGACCCGGACGGCGATCAAATCACGGTCGCCTGGACCAGGATCGAGCGATCACTGGAGACGGGGGAGCAGATCGTGACCGTGCTCAGCACGGATAGCGTCGCTCGGATCACGCTTCCGGTCGGGGAGCACACCGTAACACTCGTGGTCACCGATTCGCACGGAGCGCAGTCTGCGGACGACGTTATCGTGCGGATCCATCCGCCGCTGGTTCCCGAGGCGAGTCCGTAGCGTCCGCCGCTACTTGACGGCTCCTGCCGTCAGGCCCTTGACAATGTAGCGCTCGAGGAAGATGCCCATGATCGCGAGCGGGGCGATCGCCGCGGTCGAGAGGGCAGCCATCGCCCACCAGTTGATGCCTTGGGATCCGGTTTGGCTGGCAACCATCACCGGAAGCGTCTTGGCGTTTGTCGCAGTCAACAGCGCGGCAAAGAAATACTCATTCCAGCAGATGATCACCGACAGGATGAACGCCGCGACAAGTCCTGGCAAAGCGATCGGGAGAACAATCCGCCCGAACGCGCCCCAGGTCGTTGCCCCGTCGACGAGCGCTGCCTGTTCCAGCTCGATCGGTATCGAATTGAACTGGTCCCGCATGATCCAGATGACAATGGGCAGCACCATCAAGGTGTAGATCAAGATCATGCCGACCCGCGTGTCCAGAAGCGCCAACTCCTTGTAGAGCACGAGGAGCGGCATTGCCAGGGCGACGGGCGGAAGGATCAGCTGGGAAAGGAACCAGAACGAGATGTCCTTGTTTCGCCACGGTCCGAACTTGTACTCGAACCGCGCCAGACCATACGCAGCGAGTGAGCCGATAGCGACCGCGAACATGGATGCGCCGAGCGAAAGGATCAGGCTGTTCTGGAATCGCTTGACGAACTCAGTCCGGGTCGACGACGGCACCCCGATCGTATCAGGCGACAGACCGAGCGAGCGCCACCCCTTCCAGTCGGGCTGGTATTGCAGCCACGGAATCACGTGCTGCTGCGTGATGTCTACTGCGACCTTGAACGACGTGGTGATCGTCCAGTAGATCGGGAACAGCGAGATGAAGGTCCAGAACAGAAGCGCTGCGTAAATCAGGACCCGGCCAATGATCCGCTTCAGCTTGCGGCCATCGAACCCGGTAGAGCGATATGGCGACTCGATTGGCAATGCCACGATCTGGTTCCTGCTTTCCTGAAGTGCTCGCGCCATGCGCTACGTGAACCGTCGGATCCAGCGGGTCACGACTGCCAGAAGCGTAAGAATGAAGATGATGATCAGGAACAGGTACACCTGCGCCAGGGCGGTCCCATATCCGACGTTCGAGCGGTCCCGGTATTCGCGGTAAATGAAGCTGGTGACCGTATCGGTCGCGCCGCCGGGCCCGCCGCCTGTCATGGTGATGACAATGTCTGCCAGCTTGAGCTCGAAGATGATTCTCAACACAACGGCCGTGACGCTGACCGGAAGTAGCAGCGGGAACGTCATCTGCCAGAAGGATTTCCAGCCGGTTGCGCCATCGACTTTCGCCGATTCAAGGACCTCCCCGGGCAACGCCTGGAGACCTGCCAGCAGCAACACCATCATGAAGGGGATCGAAACCCAGGCGTCCATGCCCATGATGCTGAGTCGCGCCGGCCAGGCGGAGCCGAAGAACGCCGGCGTGTCCCAGCCCAGTCGACGGGCCACGTCGGACACCGGCCCGAACCGCAAGTCCATCATCGACTTGCCGACCATCCAGCTCACCGCAACTGGGCTCAGCATGAACGGCAACAGGAACGTCACCCGGAAGAACTTGCGGCCGCGGACATCGGAGTTCAGGAGCAGTGCGAGCCCAAAGGCAATGGCGTACTGAACGAATACGCTCAGCACGTAATAGATCATGTTGATCAACGAGTTTCGATAGTACGAGTCGTGAATCATTTGGCGAAAGTTATCGAGACCGCTGAAGTGGCGACCGCTCCGTGAGCTCAGGTTCCAGTCGGTGAACGCGATATAGATGCCGAAGACCGTAGGGAAAATGACCATTGACACGGTGAAGAGGACTGCCGGCAGAACGAAGATTGCACGCCGGCCGTGCTCGCCCCGCGAGAGAACCAGTCCTATGCAGAGCGCGAGTGCCCACGCAACGTACGCGTACAAGATGGGCCGCCAATTCGCAAAGCCGGCTCCCAGTACGTCGACGGTATGAAGGATTTGAACTGTGACGATCGCCACCAGACCGACCGTAGCCGCGGTGATCAATGCCCGTCCGGTGCGATGCCGGCTGGCGGGCACTGGGGCGCTGCCCGCGTCCCATGCGGATGTTGAAACGGCCGGTAAGTTCTGCATCACAATCCAGCTGAGCCAGGCGTACCGAAACGATCAATGCCGCATTTTCGTACGGGCGACAACGGCCGGTGGCGAGTAACTCGCCACCGGACCGTGAGGTGCACGTCAATTGTGCCGCGTGCTAGCTCGTTGGGCTAGCTGCGGGTGTAGCGCCGCCTGACATCCCGAGCGATGCCTGATAAAGGGCGAGCTGGCTGTCCCGTCCAATGTCATCGGTGATCTTCTCCCAGGCAGCGGCGATATTGTCCGCGGCCGTCTGGGCATCGACCTGACCGGCGAAGGCCTTGGCGAGTTCGTCCTCAGCAGCGCTGTAGTACTGGAAGATACCCGGGATCCGTGGCTCGATCGCCGCATTCGGGTGGTTGTAGGAATTCTGCTCGGAGGCGAGGTAGCTCTTTGCGAACTCTTCCGGATACCCGGTGGCCACCCAGTCGGCCACGTTGAAGTGGCTGTTTCGGTACGGCTGGAAGCCCGATGGGTACGCGGCGAGCCAGAGCGAGATGTCTTTCCCGCCCAGGAATGCCGCGACGCTCCAGGCCGCCTTTTGCTTGACTGGATCGCTGTCGACCCGCGCCATCACGTAGACGCCCCATCCGAGGTACGCCATATTCGGCGCGTAGTTCGGGCCGCTCGAAAGCGTATCCCACTGCCCCGTCTTGGAGTTGTAGACATCGTCGGAGCCAGGCAGAATGTCGAACCCAACCTTGTCCTGGACCACCGACTGGTCGTTCGTGTAGACGTTGGATCCGACGTCGCCCCACCACGCGCACATGGAGCCGGTGCCGCCGAGGAACTCGCTGAACCCGGTCACGTTCAGGTCGGCGTTGATTTGGTCAGCCGGTTCGGATGGCAACGCATCGATCACGTCCTGGATCGCGCGGACGAAGGCCGGGTTGTTGATCCGCGGCTTCATCGTGTCCGCGTCGAACAACCATGCCTTGTCATCGGGGTGCTTCGCGTAGGCAGTCGCGCGGCTGGCGAAGAAGTACCAGCTGAACCCGCCGCCCGGCTTGCAGACGTCGAGCCACCCGTAGGCATCCTGCCCGCCGACCTGCTTGCCCTTCAGGAACTTGGTTACAGCCTGGACCTGCTGATAGGTCTTCGGCACGGCCCATTCGCCCTGATTGCCCTCCGACGTCCAGGCCGACGCTAGATCGGCATCGCTGAAGTAGTCGGTCCGGTAGTTGAAGTTGTGGCAGTCTCCGTCGATCGAGACGCGATAGGTCTTGCCGTCCCAGGTGCCAACCGGCGGTTGCAGATAGCCGACGTAGTCGGACATGTCGATCTGCTCTTTGACCCAGTCTGGCATCACGGAAGCGAGCCCTGCGCCGCAGACATCTCCCTCGTACGGAGCGCCCATTTCGACGACGTCGAAGTCGATTGTCTTGGTCGCGATTGCCTGCTGGAGGCGGGGATTATAGTCGGCCTGCGCCAGGTCGATCCAGTTGATCTTGACACCGGTGTAATCGACGAACGACGTGAGCAGATTCCGGAAGACGATGTCGTGCAGGTTCTGGTTGTTGAGGCCCATGAACGTAAGCTCAACGCCGTTGAACTCGCCCTGCTGGACGTTCGCCTTGGTCGGACCCATGCAGATCTCGCCAACCTTCTGCATGTCCTGCTCAGTCGGTTGACCCTTGCCCGCTCCGGGAATGGCGAGAATTTGAGACTTGACGTCGTCCTGAGCAAGTGCTGATTGCGCTGATTTGCCAACGATTCCTGCTGCGGCCAGCCCTGCCGCTGCTCCGGTGGCGCCCTTCAAGACGGTGCGTCGCGGAGCTTTCACGCCGAGGATGCGATCTTTTTCGTTCGAGACCACTGCATTCCCTCCAAACATCGCGTGACGAAACCTGACTTCCAATCCGTGCGTCGGATTGAGGGTCTACCGGCGTGCAGAAAACGGCGCGGCAAGGCGCCGATCTGAACCTGATTTCGCCGGGGAGACAACCCCTTTCGACATACGTTGAAGTCTGCGGATAGTATGCAGTGCTGCAGAAGTCTGTCAACTTGGGTTTGGCCTATGGATGAGAACACAACACCATTCCAACTCACGCGATTTGCGTCCCGCCTCAACAGTTTCCGAGGGGCAGCGCCAGCGCGAACCCCACTCGATGCCCTCCGCCTCCTGAGCACGGTCCCGGGGATCACCGCCACCGAGCTGAACTACCCACAGCACTTCTCGGGACCGGATGACCGCACCCTGATCACCGCCGCGCAATCGATGGGACTGGCGGTGACCGCGCTCAACCTGCGGTTCGACCCGCCGCAATTCTCGGCCGGTTCGTTCACAAACTCCAATCCGGCATTGCGCGCGGCAGCGATTGCTCTGGCGCTAGAGGCCGTCGATATTGCCGCCGACCGGGACATCGATCACGTTATCCTCTGGCTCGGCCCGGACGGCTTCGATTACCCGTTCCAGGCCGACTACGGGCAACTCTGGCAATGGGCCGTCGAAGGTGTGCGAGCCGTGGCGGAACGAAACGATGGGATCACGGTCAGTATTGAACCGAAACCGAGCGATCCGCGCCGGTTCTCGCTGGTGCGCGGAATCAGTGACGCGCTCTTGCTGGCTCGGGATACCGGACTAGGCAACGTTGGCGCCACACTCGATTTCTGCCATTCGCTGATGGCCGGCGAGTCCCCGGCGATGGCGGCGAGCCTGGCGATCCGGGAGAACCGGTTGATCGGTATTCATCTGAACGATGGATATGGGCAGTTAGACGACGGTCTGATGGTCGGTTCGGTGCATCCGGTCCAGACACTGGAACTCCTGCTCAGGCTCAGACAGGCCGGTTGGAACCGCACGATCTATTTCGACACCTTCCCGGAGCATGTTGACCCCGTGGCCGAATGCGCCGCCAATATCGAGACGGTGCAGCGCATGGTCGAACGGCTGGAGCGGATCGACGAAGAGCGACTCACGAAGATCCAGGCCGACCAGGACGCGATCGGCGCCATCCGATTCATTCAGGATTTGCTCGAATGAATGGCCGATCGGGCGTCATCGTCGTCGGCAGTGTGCACACGGACCTGATCGCGACGGCAGATGCCATGCCGACCCCGGGCTCGTCCGTGCTCGGCACCCGGTTCACGCTTGCGCCCGGCGGCAAGGCCGGGAACCAGGCAGCGCAGCTGGCAAGGCTCGGCGTGCCGACCGTGCTGATCTCACGCATCGGAACCGATTCGCTCGGGGATGTCATCGCGGCGCAATTGGCGGGAACCGGTATAGATCTGACTTATCTGGCTCGATCCACACTCGATCCGACCGGCGCCAGCACAGTCTTTGCGGTGAGCGGCGAGTATGCGTCGATCATCGTCCCCGGGGCTGCGGCCGGATTGACCGATGCTGATCTCGATGCCGCTGAATCCGCGTTTCGCGCGTCTCGCTTTGCCCTGGCGCAACTCGAGCTTGGACCGGACCTCGCACATGCCGCGCTGTCTCGGGCGAGGACATCTGGATCGACGACGGTTCTGAACGCCTCTCCCATCCATGGCGCCGATCCAGATGTGCTTGCGCAAGTGCTGGATGTTACTGACGTGTTAGTCGTGAATCGCCACGAAGCAGCGATTCTGTTCCACGCCCCGATGACTGATCGCCAGGCCATAGCGGCCGCAGCGTCCATGCTCAACGACCGGTTCGACCTAAAGGCGACGATCATCACCTGTGGCTCGGAGGGAGCCGTGCTTGTTCGAGGAGACGCCGTGATCGAGCTGCCGGCCTGGCCGATCGATGTTGTCGATACGGTCGGGGCCGGCGACGCGTTCCTCGGTGGCCTTGTCGCGGCGTGGTACGGCGGAAGCGATGATCGAGCCGCGCTGCGCTTTGCCGCGGCCGCGGGCGCGCTCGCAGCATCCGGGTCCGGCGCGTTCACGTCCCTCCCGAATCGTCCGGCGGTCGAGGCGTTTCTGCAATCGTGCGGCTAGTTGCCGGTGATCAGGAGTGTCGCCATCCTCGCCACGGCGAGCAGGAACGCGATGCCTACCAGTCCGACGATCAGCACCAGCATGGGCGGCACCCCCTTCTTGACTGGCTTGACCTCGAACTGTGGCGCAATCGCGTCGATGAACTCCTGTGGCAATCCCTCAAATAGCTCCGGTGGCAACTGGTTCCGGTGCGCCGCAGGAGACCCAACGGCGGAAATCCCAGTGACGTCATCGGCTATGGCCGAGATTGGTGACTCGAAGCCGGCTACCGACAGCGCGCCCCTCGTAGCGACCGGCAGGCCACCGCGGAGACGATGGTTGAGGTTGGCGAGCGCTTCGGACTCCGGTGCGTACGCCGCGGCCTTCTCGGCCAGCAGTTTCGCCAGCTCGGTGTTTTGCGACGAGATTGCGTCTTGCCCGGCCTGCACGAGGTCCTCTGCGGAATATTGGACAGCCTCGGCGAAGCGCTTCGCCAACTCGGCAATCGAGGAGAATCGCTCAGACGGGTCAGGGTCGGTGGCCCTGGTCAGAACACCGGAGATCCGCTCGGTGTAATTGGCCAAGTGCTCCCGGAGCTGCTGGGCCCGTGCAACTCGATTGTCGGGCGTCAGCTCGTTCCACGGCTCCTGTGCCAGGAGGCTGATCGCAAGGAGCGCGAGATCGGCCTGGTCATGCGAGAACCCGTTGACGCCGATGCCCAATCCGACCAGCACGGGAGCGCCGTCTCGACCGATCACGATCGACTGCTGTTCGACCGCACCGTGTGACAAGCCGACAGTGTGCGCAAGTTCCAGCACGCCGGCGATACCATCGACCAGTCGTCGAAC
>DASQCG010000547.1:0-4976 GCA_035634825.1 Thermomicrobiales bacterium
TGGCACGAGCAAGGCCGAGCTCAAGACCGACGAACAGACGAACTCCGTAGTGCGTGACCTCGATGGCGCCACGTATCGCGTCGCTTCGGTCACCAAGCGGGAATCGCAACGGCGGCCGTCTGCTCCGTTTACGACCAGCACGCTCCAGCAGGAGGCGTCGCGCAAGCTCGGATACAACGTCCGGCGCACGATGCAACTCGCGCAGGAGCTCTACGAAGGCATCGACCTCGGACCGGATGGCACGCAGGGTCTGATTACCTACATGCGGACCGACTCGACGAATGTCTCGGCAGTCGCCCAGCAGGCGGCGCGAGCCGTGATCAGCGTCAAGTTCGGACCTGAATACGTTCCCGCCAAGCCACCCGTCTACGCGAAGAAGGCGAAGGGCGCGCAGGAGGCACACGAGGCGATCCGGCCGACCGCGCCGCAACGGGATCCGGCTGGCGTCAAGAAGTTTCTCTCGCCGCAGCAGTTCCGGCTCTATCAGCTCATCTGGCAGCGGTTCCTGGCCAGCCAGATGGCGCCGGCTCAGCTCGACGGCACGACGGTCGACATTGCGGCCGGCCGCAATCTGCCGGCACAGGTTAAGGATGCGCCGTACATCTTCCGGGCGACCGGATCGGTGGTCAGATTCCCGGGCTTCATGGCGGTCTATACGCAGGGCCGCGATGAAGGGGACGCCGACGAGCTGGATGACGGTGCGCTGCCGGCGTTGACCGCGGAGCAGCTGCTCGCCCTCGAGAAGCTGGTCCCGGAGCAGCACTTCACGCAGCCACCGCCCCGCTTCACCGAGGCGATGCTGGTCAAGGCGCTCGAGGAGCAGGGGATCGGCCGACCGAGCACGTACGCGCCGACGATCGCCACCCTGTTGGCCCGATCGTACGTCGCTCTGGAAGAGAAGAAGCTGGTTCCGACCGAGCTCGGGTTCGTGGTCAGCGACTTGCTGGCGGAGCACTTCCCGCACATCTTCGACGTGAGCTTCACGTCTCAGCTCGAGAATGAGCTGGACGAGATCGCGGCCGGAGAGCGGGCCTGGGTGCCCACGCTCAAGGAGTTCTACGGCCCCTTCGACGAGACGCTGAAGAAGGCCGAGACGTCTATCGAGCGGGTCAAGCTCAAGGATGAGCCAGCCGGCGTCGACTGCGAGAAGTGCGGCCGGCCGATGGTCATCAAGATGGGCAAGTATGGCAAGTTCCTGGCCTGCAGCGGTTTCCCTGAGTGCCGGAATGCGCGTCCCTTGCTGACGACGATCGGCATGACCTGCCCGAAGTGCCACGAGGGTGAGGTCGTCGAGCGGCGCTCGAAGCGGGGACGGGTATTCTATGGATGCAGCCGCTACCCGGATTGCGACTTCAGCGAATGGAACAAGCCGATCGAACATCAATGCCCGAAGTGCGGCAATCCCTACATGACCGAGATCAACCGCCGGGGTCAGATCAAGTGCCCGAACTGCGGGCACATCGGCTCGACCCTTGTTGCCGCTTCCTAGATAATTGATGCCATGAGAATCGACGATTACCCATCACCCCTGCGTCCCCATGCCACAACGATCATCGCCGTTCAGCGCGAGGATGGCGTGGCGATGGCGGGTGATGGGCAGGTGACCTTTGGCGAGGTCGTCATGAAGCATGGTGCGCGCAAGATCCGCACCCTGCAGGACGGCACGGTGATCGCCGGATTTGCCGGAGCGGTCGCCGATGCCTTGACATTGATCGAGAAGTTCGATGGGCAGCTCAAGGCGTGGGACGGCAACATGCGCCGGGCCGCTGTTGAGCTGGCCAAGGAATGGCGAACCGACCGGTATCTGCGGCGGCTAGAAGCTCAGCTCCTGATTGCCGAGGTCGGGTCGGTCCTGCTGATCTCGGGAGAGGGAGACGTGATCGAGCCGGACGACGGCATCGCCGCCATCGGATCCGGTGCGCCGTATGCTACGGCCGCGGCGCGCGCCTTGTTGAAGCACACTGAGCTTGGAGCGCGCGAGATCGCCCTCTCGGCGATGGAAGTCGCGGCCGAGCTCTGCATCTATACCAACAGCCACTTCACGATGGAGTGGGTAGCGGCCACTGACGAGGAGTCCGTCGAAGGCGAGGACTCCGAGGAACCGGCCGAGGAAATTGAACGAGTCACCCATGGCTGAGAAAGCGCCTGTCCAGTCAGGGGGCGCCCTGAATCAACGCGCGGCCAACGCGCAAAACGCACCGAAGCTCGAGAACCTGACACCCGCGAAGATGGTGGTCGAGCTCGACAAGTACATCATCGGTCAGCTCGATGCCAAGCGGGCGGTTGCCGTTGCATTGCGGAACCGCTACCGGCGGCAGCTGCTGGACGAGGAGTTGCGGCGCGAGGTTCATCCCAAGAACATCCTGATGATCGGCCCGACCGGCGTGGGCAAGACCGAGGTCGCCCGCCGCGTTGCCCGGATCGTCGATGCGCCGTTCATCAAGGTCGAGGCGACCAAGTTCACCGAGGTTGGTTATGTCGGCCGGGACGTCGAATCGATCATCCGGGATCTAATCGAAGTCGCAATCAGCAATCTGCACAGCCGCCGGCTCGAGCAGGTGAACGACGAGGCGGCCAACCTCGCGTCGCAGCGGCTGGTCGAGTTGATCGCAGATCAGACGATCCTGAAACGACCGGCCCGCACGCGCCGCAGAGCTGGAGCGGAAATCGGGAGCAGCGAGGCATCGACTGACGAGCTTGCCGAACGCCGCAAGGCCCGCGAGCGGAAGCGGATCTTGCGGATGCTGGCCGAGAACCAGCTCGAGGACGAGACGATCGAAATTGAGATCGAGGAGAACGGTTTCGGCGGCGATTACGGTGGCTCCGAATTCGGCGACGGGCTTTCGTCGGACGACACCTACGACACTGCCCAGGACATGTTCGACATGCTCGCCAACATGCTGCCGCGGCGGTCGTTCCGGCGGCGGGTTCCGGTCCGGGAGGCGCGCAGGATTCTGACCGCGCAGGAGGCCAACCGCCTGGTTGACTTCGATGCCGTGGTCGACGAGGCGATCCAGCGGGCGGAAAACGCCGGCGTCGTCTTCCTCGACGAGATCGACAAGACGATCCCATCGAACTCCGAGTACGGCGCCGATGTCTCGGCCGAGGGTGTCCAGCGCGATCTGCTCCCGATCGTCGAGGGCTCGGTTGTGATGACCAGGTACGGCCCGGTGCGAACCGATCACATCCTCTTCATCGCCGCTGGGTCGTTTCACCAGACCAAGCCGTCCGATCTGATCCCCGAGCTGCAGGGCCGGTTCCCGATCCGGGTCGAGCTGCAGAGCCTGACTGAGGACGATCTCTTCCGCATCCTGACTGAGCCGGAGAATTCGCTGACCAAGCAGTACATCGCGCTGCTGGCGACGGAAGGCGTTGAAATGGTCTTCCAGGAGGATTCGCTGCGCGAGATGGCGCGGCTGGCAACATTGGTCAATTCGCGCACCGAGGATATCGGCGCGCGGCGCCTCCAGACGGTGATCGAGAAGGTGGTCGAGGAGATTTCCTTCGATGCCGATCAGTACGCTGGACAGACCCTGACCATCGATTCCGACTTCGTGGTCGACCGGGTTGGGGAGGTAGCACAGGACGACGATTTGAGCAACTTCATTCTGTAGAAAGATGCTCAATTCTTTGCCCGTGTGCGTGTTGACACCCCTGATTGCACGCGTCTATATTGCCCGCGCCTAAGCTAGAGCAAAGACGTCAATCGGGCGAGGACCCAAGTCGCCGCCCAACGGGGTAAATCAAATGCTCGGTTTCATCATTAAACGAGTCCTCTGGTTGATCCCGACGCTGCTGGTGATGACGCTGCTGACGTACTTCATCATGGAGCTGACGCCCGGGAGTCCGTTCGACCTCGCGAACGCAAACGGCATTACGCCCGAGATGATCGCCCGGCTCGAGCACCAGTATGGTCTGGACAAGCCGTGGTACGAGCGGTACGTCATCTACGTCAAGAATGCGCTCCAGGGCGACTTCGGCGAGTCCTACTCGTACCGGCCGCAGCAGGTGAGCGACATCATCGCCCGGACCATGCCGACATCGCTCTGGCTCGGTACCATGGCGACGATGTTCGCCGTCACGTTCGGGATGACCTTGGGCGTTCTGGCCGCCGTGAACCAGAACGGGATCATCGACTACATCACGGTCACAATCTCGATCCTCTTTTACAGCATGCCCAACTTCGTGATGGGGTTCGTGCTGATCCTGTTATTCGCGATCTGGTTACCCAACCACGGCATTGATCTTGGCTTCAGACCTTCGGGCTGGTCAGGGCCAAAGGACTGGATCTTGCCCACCATTGCGCTCGGCGCGGCGCCGTTGGCGACCATCGCGCGATACACACGATCGAGCATGATCGATGTCATCCGGTCCGATTACGTCCGTACGGCCCGAGCCAAGGGACTGGCGCAGCAGAAGGTCGTCATCAAGCACGTGCTCAAGAACGCGCTGATCCCGGTGGTCACGTTGATCGGCCCGATCTTCGCCATTGTCGCAACCGGCTCGTTCTTCGTTGAGAAGATCTTCAACGTGCCGGGCATGGGTAAGTTCTACGTCGAGAGCATGCAAACCAAGGATCAGACCATGATCCTGGCCGTGGTGCTGATCTTCGGCGTCTTCCTCGCCGTGATGAACATCCTCGTCGATATCGTATACGCGCTCATCGACCCCCGGATCCGGTACTAGACAGGGCTGAATGAGACAATGGCAGTCAGTATTCCTCCGCAATCGCTCGCTGATCTCGGAGCTTCGGACGAGGTTATCGTCCGAAAGCAATCCAGCCTCTGGGGCGATGCCTGGCGACGCCTGATCCGTAACAAGCTTGCGGTCCTAGGGATGATCGTCGTCGTCACGTTCGTGCTGGTGGCTGTCTTCGCACCGCTGATCGCGCCGTATGGAGAGGCCGAGGTCGTCGACCCGAGACTCGTCCGCTTCCACCCGACGTGGACTTGGCCGATGGGTCTGGACCAGAACGG
>DASQCG010000548.1:0-1619 GCA_035634825.1 Thermomicrobiales bacterium
CTACTCCCAGATACGTTCCGCCCATTAAGTGCCTGAATCATGAGATACCTCGCATCGATTGGATACACGGTGTTTGTCGGCGTGCGCTGCGGGGGCGGAAGTTTGGCCGCTGCCTATCTCCTATCCCAAATTGCTGTTGACACCTTCCGCCCGGGTTGGATAATTCCGTATCCCGTTCACTTTGGACTGGTCGCCGGGCTCGTGAGGTCGACGATGACTGAACAACACCCTCCGTCTGTGGAAGCGCTCTCATTCGCGGTCGATGCGAGTCGCTCGACCCCTCTCTACCAGCAACTCAGCGAGTTCATACGGCGCGAGGTCCTCGGCGCGAAGTGGCCACCCGGCTCCGCGATCCCCTCCGAGCGCGAACTGATGCGGATCACCGGGCTCAGCCGGATGACGGTCCGCCAGGCGATCGACTCCCTGACCCGCGAAGGCTTGCTGACCCGGATCCACGGGCGCGGCACGTTCATCGTCCCTGAGGGGGTCGTCGAGCAGGATGTGCGCGGCGTCTATTCCTTCACCGCCCGCATCCAGGCGCAGGGACGCACGCCCTCGACCCATGTGCTCGAGGCGATCGAGTTACGGGCAAACGGCGACGAGGCCCGCACGCTGATGATCGAGCCGGGCGCGCCGATCTTCCGGCTGATGCGCCTGCGCTGCATCGATGGCGACCCGGCTGTCGTCGACATCGTCAAGATCCCGGGCGCGTGCTGCCCCGGATTGCTCGATCACGACCTGACCGGGTCGCTGTATGCCATTCTTACCGAGCAGTACCATGTGCCGCCGCTGCGCTCGACCGACACGATCGAGGCGATCGGCGCGCCGCGGGAGATCGCGAAGCCGCTGGCCGTCAAGCCGGGCGCTCCGCTGATCCTGATGCGGCGGCTGGCGACGACGCACGGCGATGCGCCGATCGAGCTGACCGAGGAGTACGCCCGGCCGGATCGGCTGCGATACCGGATGCGGCTTCACGCGGATCCGCTGGTCGACAGCGGCACGGATGATCACAGGGAGGTTCAGGCCAGATGATGCGTCCGCTCAAAGCCGCCGTCGTCGGGACCGGGTTCATCGGTCCCGTGCATATCGAGGCGTTGCGCCGGCTCGGGATCGAGGTGACCGGCATCCTCGCGTCGACGAAGGAGCACGGCCAGAAGCGGGCCAATGCGCTGCGCCTGCCCAAGGCGTACGGCTCGCTCGATGAGCTGCTGGCGGAGCCGGGGCTGGACGCGGTCCACATCACGACACCGAACTACCTGCACAAGCCGATGGTTGAGGCGGCGATCGCGGCCGGCAAGCACGTCGTCTGCGAGAAGCCGCTGGCGATGAACTCCGAGGAGGGCCGGTACCTGCTCGATCTGGCCGAGAAGGCCGGGATCGTCCACGCGACCAACTTCAATTTCCGCTTCTACCCGCTCTGCCAGGAGGCGCGCTCGCTGGTCCAGGGCGGCAAGCTGGGCTCGATCTACCAGATCTACGGCCGCTACGTGCAGGATTGGCTGCAAAAACCGACCGATTGGAATTGGCGGCTGGAACCGGAGTTGGGCGGTGACATGCGGGCGGTGGCCGATATCGGCTCGCACTGGCTGGACCTGACCCGGTTCATTGCCGGGCAGGAT
>DASQCG010000549.1:0-11604 GCA_035634825.1 Thermomicrobiales bacterium
GGACATCCCAGACGCGGGTCGTCGAAAAATCAATCATCGCTAATACAACTCCAGATACGTGGATCGCTCCCAGTCGTGAACAAGGGTGTTGTAGGTCTCGAGCTCGCCGCGCTTGACGGCGAGGAAGTGCTTGAAGATCTCGGGGCCCAATGCCGCGCAAACAAGCTCATCCTGCTCGAGCGCGTCGAGCGCCTCCGGCAGTGTCCGCGGCAGGAACCTGACGTGGTGCTCTGTGATCTGCTGCGCAGTCATATGCCCGACATCGCCGGCAAACTCCGGACCCGGATCAATCTGGCGCTTGATGCCGTCGAGCCCCGCCGCCAATAGCGCGCACATCAGCAGGAACGGCTGCGCTGTGTTATCCGGGGAGCGGTACTCGATACGGCGCCGCGATCCGACCCCCGGGATCCGAACGACACCCGACCTGTTGCCGCCGCCCCAATAGATGTTGGCCGGGGCCCACGATCCGGGCAAGAGCCGCTTGTAGCTGTTGACCGTCGGTGAACCGACCGCGGTCAATGCCGGCGCATGCGCGAGGAGCCCGCCCATGAACCACATCCCGATCTGCGACAGGGATATGTCGTCTTCGTCCGACGCGGTCAGGTCCTGCCGTCCGTCCGCGTCCCAGATGCTCAGATGGACGTGCAGACTGTTGCCGGCCCAATCCGCAAATGGCTTCGGCATCAGCGTGGCGACCATCCCGTACTTGCCGGCGATGTCATGGAGCGCGGCACGAAACTTGAGATAGCGATCGACTGCCTCGATCGGGGTGCCATGCTGGATCGACGCTTCGTATTGGCCCGGCCCGTACTCCTTGTGCAGCTGCGGGATCAGGACGCCCATCCCCGCCAGTTCCTGCATCAGGTCGACCATGCAGTCGTTCGCCTTGGCAAGACCCGACAAGCTGTACATCCGGGATGCGTTGATCGGCCGAATCGCACCGTCCTCGTCCCGATAGACCAGCGCAAACTCAGGCTCGAGTGCCGCCTTGACGCTGAAGCCCTCGTCGGCCAGCTTGCCGACGATCGTGTCGAGCCGCGTGCGCGGGCAACCGTCCCACGGCGAACCGTCGGGTTGGCGCATGAACGAGTGCGTCAGCGCTGTGCCGGGGTATCTCGGCATGAGGCAATAGCTGCGCGGGTCCGGCACGGCCATGAAGTCGCCCGAGTCGGCCAGCATGGTCGCTCCGCTGACCTGGTGGTCGGTGGAATCCATGTTGAGGTTCGCCTTGGCAAAGACAACGCCGGATTCAATGACGCTTTCCATGCTCGGGCGAGGCGCGGTCTTGGCGCAAGCGCGGCCGCTGTAATCGTGGAAGACCACCCACAGGTATTCGACTTCGTCCTGCACAAGCTGGTTCAGGAGATCCCGCTTCGATTCGGTCATGCGCCCCTCCGCGTGAGCGTGTCGTCGGCGCAGATCGCCTGGAGCAACCCCGCCAGCAGAGCAGTCCGCGGCACGATGCTGCTGACTTCGATGTATTCGTCCGGGCTGTGATCGAGCCCGCCGATCGGACCGAGCCCATCGAGACCCGCAGCGCCGGCGTGGACAGCGATCGAGACGTCCGAGCCACCGCCGGTCGAGGCACCCTTGAGAGGGAAGCCAAGCTGGCTGGCAATGCCGATCGCCAACTCTTCGAGGCGTCGCGTGCCCGGAGTCCGCTCCATCGCCGGCATGCCCGCTCCACCGTTGAGCGACATCGTTTGCGACACGCCCCGGACCCATTCGGTCTCCACGATCGAGCGCAGATCGCTCGACAGTTCCTCCAGTTCCTGGTTGGTCCAGGCCCGGATATCGACCAGCACCGACGCCTCGGCCGCCACGATATTCGGGTTCGCGCCGCCCGAGATCTTGCCCGGGTTGAGGGTCATGCCCGGCTTGCGGCCATTGAGCTTGAACGCCTCGACGATTACGTGCGCCAAGGCGAGGGTCGCGCTGGCGCCCTTCTCCGGCTCGACGCCGGCGTGGGCGGCCTTTCCTTTCGCGTCGATCCGGAACCAGCGGGTTGCCTTGCGCGCGGTGACGATGTCGCCATTCGCACGGGCCGCCTCAAGCGTCAGGACCACATCGTGCGCGGTGCCTTCGGTCTGCAAAAGCTCAACCGAGTGGCGCTGCTCGATCTCCTCATCCGACACGATCAGGATGGTCAGCAGTTCATAATTCGTCCAGCCGATCGCATTCAGAGCCTCGACCGCATAGATACCGGTCAGAATGCCGGCCTTCATGTCGCAGGTGCCCGGACCGAGCAGGTGATCGCCCTCGACGATGACCGGCCGCCGCGCCGCTTCCCCGACCGGATAGACAGTGTCGGCATGACCGATCAACAGGATCCGGCCCTTGCCGGTACCACGGCGCCGGGCGACAAGATCGTCGCCCCACTCGGCATTGCGGACCCGTTCGACCTCGAACCCGAGCTCGGTCAAGCGGCGCTGGAAATGATCCTGGACCTGGTCAATGCCGGCCTTGTGATATGAGCCGGAATCGATCGCGCAAACGCGCGTCAACTCCGGGATATAACGGTCTCGCGCGATCTGCAGATAGGTCGTGATCCGGCTGTCGAACACCATCGCTACCAGCCCGCGTACGCGGCGACCGCGGCTTCATCAACCCGGCCATTGACCGCGTCATCGATCGCCTGGTCGAGGATTGCGACTCCTTCATCGACCTCTGCTTCGGTCAGGATCAGCGGCGGGGTAATCTCGAGCACGTTGGAATAGGTGCCGGCATAGAACACGATCAGTCCCAGTTCCCACGCCCGGTAGACGACGCGCGCGGCCAATGCCGAATCCGGCCGCTTGCTCTCCCGGTCCGTCACCAGGTCGACGCCGCAGATCATGCCTCGGCCGCGAACATCACCGACCTGGCTATGGCGAATGAGCGTTTCGAGACGATTGAGGAGGTATCGGCCGACGCGGCCAGCTTGCTCGACCAGGTTGTCGCGCTCGACAACGTCGAGTCCGGCCAGGGCGGCGGCGCAACTCGCCGCGTTCCCGGAAATCGTGTACAGCGCGAGGCCGGTGCCGACATCCAGCACTTCGGGCGGGCCGATGATCGCACTCAACGGCAATCCAGCCCCGAGCGCCTTGCCGAGCAGCACGATATCCGGCTCGATCCCGGCATGCTCGTATGAGAACATCTTGCCGGTGCGGCCGAGGCCGATCTTGACCTCGTCCATCACGAGGTAGATGCCGTAGCGGTCGCAGAGTGAGCGCAGCTGCGGCAAGAAATCATCTGGCGGCACGATATCGCCGCTATCGGCCTGGATACCTTCGACGAAGATCGCGGCCACATCATCCGGCGGGCAGATCGTCGCGAAGAGCACGTCCTCGAGATAGCTGAGGCATTGTTCTGTCAGCGACTGATCGGGGTGCGGCAGGAAGGGGCTACGATAGGGATCGGGGTACGGGATCTTGACGATATTCGAACCGCCGAAGCGGTCGTTGAACCCGGCAAAACCGGATAGCGCCATGGTTGCGTCGGTGGTCCCATGCCAGCTGCCGATGAACGAGATCAGACGCCGCTTGCCCGTCGCCTTGAGCAGCAACCGCTGGGCCGCCTCACTTGCATCGGATCCAGACAGGCCGAACCAGACCTTCGTTGGCTGTCTGGACATCATTCCGGCCAACCGCTCGGCCAGAAGACTGCCCGGCTCGTTGATCGCCGATGCGAGCACTGAGCATTGGGTCCGATCGATCTGGTCCTTGATCGCCTGCCGCACGGTCCTGTCGCTATAGCCAAGATTCGCGAGCGACCAAAGCGAGCTGAAGTCGAGGAAGGAGTTGCCCTCGGCATCGAACAGGCGCGATCCCTCGCCACCTGCCAGCACGAACGGCGTGTAGCGGATCTTGATCGCATCGGCGACGAACTGGCTGTCGCGCTCGATGATCGCGGATGTCGTGACCGGACTGGTTCTGACCATGGCCGTCCCCTTCTGCGCGCAGGGAAACATGCCCTCGCCTATCGCGAGGGCATGTTCGCATACCTGATCTGATTACGCCTTCGGCACCGTCTTCGGCACGGTGGTCTTGATCAGCTCGAACTTGCCGTCCTTGGCCTCCACCAGCGCGACCGACTTCGTCGGGATGTGCGATTCCTTGGTGTAGCTAATCTCGCCCGTCGCGCCTTTGAACCCGGTGGTTGCGGCGAGCGCGTCGCGGATCTTGTCGCCGGCCGTGTCATTGGCGCGGGTGATCCCGTCGGCCAGGAGGTTGATGCCGTCGTAGCCGAGCGCCGCGAAGATGGAATCCGGCCCCTTGCCGTACGCCTTGGTGTACTCGTCGTTGAACTTCTTGGCGGCGTCGGACTGGTCGCCGTAGATGCCTTCGTGGGTGGTGAAGAAGACATTGCGGGCGCTCGGTCCGGCCAGCTCGAGGAGCTGCGGCGTATCGTATCCATCGCCGCCGAGAATCGGGGTCTCGATGCCGCCCTCGCGAACCTGCTTGACGATCGTGCCGATCTCTTCCGGTCCGGCCGAGATCATCAGCACATCCGGCGCCGGGTTGAGACCCTTGATCTCGGTGACCTGACTGGAGAAGTCGGTGTCACCGACCTTGTAGGTCAGCTCCTTGATCACCTGGCCACCGATGTCGTCCATCGTGTAGCGCTCCTTGAAGTACTGCGCCAGGAACTTGGTGTACGTCATGCCGTCATTGACGAGCATGGCGGCAGTCTTCCAGCCCTTCTCCTGCGCGAACTCCGCCTCGACCGCCGCCTGGACGTTGTCACCGAAGGGCAGCATGAACATGAAGTCGCCAATCTGGGCGATGATCGGGGCCGTGCCTCCGACATCGATGAACGGGATCCCCTTCTCCTGGGCTACCTGCCCGCCGGCGCGGACGTAGTCGGTATCGGTCAGACCGACCAGCGCGATGACCTTGTCCTCATCAACCATCTTCTTGCAGATGTTCGAGACCGTAGTCACGTCGCTCTCGCCGTTCTCGATGACAAGCCGGACCTGCTTGCCGAGCACGCCACCGTTCGCATTGAGCAGGTTGGCGGCGAGGTTCGAGCCGTCCTTGGCCGGGACATCGATCGACTGCAGCGAACCCGTCAGGTTGTACGGGCACCCGACGACGATCTCACCGGCGTCCTGCGCGAAGACCGGCGTGGTCTCGCTGACCTTGACCATGGCTGCCAGCATCGGCGCGGCTACGCCGAGCGCGGCGCCGCGGCGGAGAATGTCACGACGGCTGACCCGGTGGTCGATCGAATCATTGATCAACCGGGACACCGAATCAGTGCGTTCACTGTTGCTCACGCGTTGCTCCTCTCACCGGGCAAATCCGGCTCAGATTCCGGCGACACGCCTGTGCTGACTACCGTAGTCAGCCATGCCGCAAGATCATCCAGTGCGTTTGGATTCTACTGCGCTCAATCTTGCTCCGCCTGCCGCTTTCCCAGCCACCCGGCCAAATCGATCTCCCGACTGCCCATCAGGCCACTCGGCCGCAGGATCATGACGGCGATGAAGATGAGGGCAAGGATGATCTGCGAGAGGCCGAATGCCTGGTCCCAGTGGATCGGTCCGATCGTGACATTCGTCTCCAGGTTCCGTAGCACCTCGGGCGCCAGCGTCATGAAGATCGCCCCGAAGATGGCCCCGGTAATGCTGCCCAACCCGCCCAGCACGACCATGATGATGATGTTGAAGGTCGTCGTGAAGTAGAAGGAGTTCGGCGACACCGTGCCGATCTGGTGACCAAGCAGGCATCCGCCGACTCCGGTCAGGAAACCGCAAACGGTGAACGCCAGCAGCCTGGCCCGGTGGACGCGGACGCCGACCGCGCGAGCTGCGATCAGGTTGTCGCGCGAGGCAATCATCGACCGGCCGAAACTCGAGCGTCGGATTCGCCAGGCCACATAGATCGTCAGCACTGCCCAGAAATAGGCCGACCAGACGTTGGTATAGGTCGGAATCGGGTTCAGGCCCTGCGATCCGAACGTCACGCTGTCCCACTGGATCAGCACCGTGTAGACGATGATCAGGAAGCCCATCGTCGCGACTGCCACGTAATTCCCGGAGAGCCGCATCAACGGATAACCGACCACGACCGCGACGACCATCGCGATCACCCCGCCGACGACGCAGGCAAAGGCGAGCGCGAGCCAGTCCGGCCAGCCGCTCGTGTCGAACTCGGCGAGCCAGCTCGGTAGCCCCGGCAGCAGGATTGGGTCCTTCCAGGTCAAGGGCAGGCTGATCAGGGCGCCGACATACGCGCCGATCGCCATGAATCCGACCTGGCCCAGGGAGAAGACGCCGGTGAACCCGCTCGACATGGTCAGACTGACCGCGACGACGATGTTGATCGCCACCAGAACGACGAGCTGAATCCGGTAGCTCGTAAACGTATCCTGGGCGAACCAGAGAAACGCCGCCAGGATCAGGAGTGCGACACCGTAGATTGCTGCTCTGGCCATCTAGATCTTCTCCGGCTCGGTCGAACCGAGAATGCCCTGCGGCCGGACCAGGAGGATCACGATCAGCGCCGCGAAAATAAACGCGTCGCGGTAGCCGGTCAGGTGATCGGGCAACAGCGCAACCAGGAAGATCTCGCCGAAGCCGAGGATGAAGGCCCCGACGACCGCGCCGGGTATCGATCCGAATCCACCGATGACGGTCGCGACAAACGCCTTCAGGACCGGCACGAAGCCCATCAGCGGTTCAATCCGGCCGACACGCGCGCCCCAGAGCACACCGGCCACGCCCGCGAGGGCAGAGCCGATGATGAATGCGGTCACGATCACCGTGTTGGTGTTGATGCCCATCAATCGCGCCGCGATCGGATTCTCGGCGGTCGCCCGCATCTGAATGCCGAGCCGCGTCCTGGTTACGAAATAGGTCAGCAGCGCGAGCAGGATGAAGGCGACCACGATGGTGATGATGTTCGTGACACTGATCCGGACCCCGCCGCCGATCGCCACGCGCTCCTCGAAACTGCCGGGCGTCGGGAACTTCTTCGGTTGGACGCCGAAGATCATCGAGGCCGAATTGCGCACCGCGATCGAGACGCCGAGTGAGGTCAGGAGCAGTGAAATCTCGGGCGCGCCACGCAGTGGCCGGTATGCCACCCGCTCCATCAACAAGCCGGCGATGATCGTGCCGCCGACACCGATCACGGCGGCGGGCAGGAAGGGAAATCCCGCCCGCTCAGCGTAATAGGTGAAGAACGCGCCCAACATCAACACTTCGCCGTGGGCGAAGTTGATCAAGCGCAGGATCGAGAAGACCATCGCCAGTCCGATCGCGACCAGCGCGTAGATGCTGCCGAGGCTGAGCGCGTTGATAAATTGCTGGCCGAATTCGGTTCCGCTCATGCGCGCGCCCCGCTACCGAGATACGCCTGCTCCACCGCCGGATTCCGGGCGAGCTCGGCCGCCGGACCGCTCAGGCTGATCAACCCGGTCTCAAGGACATACGCCCGATCCGCCACGGCCAGCGCCTTCCGCGCATTCTGTTCGACCAGCAGGATCGTCACGCCCGTCTCCTTGAGCTGCCGGATGACATCGAAGATTCGGTTCACGATCAACGGCGCGAGGCCGAGCGACGGCTCGTCGAGCAGCAAAAGCTTCGGCTTGCCCATCAGCGCACGGCCAATCGCCAGCATCTGCTGCTCGCCACCGGACAAGGTTCCTGCCCGCTGGCCAATTCGCTCACCGAGGATCGGAAACAAGCTGAAGACGCGTTGCAAATCGGCATCGAACGCATCGCGGTCGGTCCGCCCGCTTGCCCCGAGCATCAGGTTCTCGCGCACGGTCAATGTGCCGAAGATCTGCCGTCCTTCCGGCGCCTGGACTATTCCGCCGGAGACGATCTGGTGCGTCGGCATCCGGGCCAGATCCCGTCCCTGGTAGGTGATCGTTCCACCACTCGGCCGGACGATGCCCGAGACCGTCTTGAGCGTCGTCGACTTCCCGGCGCCGTTCGAGCCAATCAACGCGACCAATTCCCGCTCCTGAACCTCGAACGAGATCCCCTTGACCGCCTGGATCGCGCCGTAATTGACGCGAAGGTTATCGACCTTGAGCATCAGCCGACCTCCCCGAGCGGCGCGGGCTCGTCCTCCGGCGCGCCGAGGTAGGCCTCGATCACAGCCGGATTGCTGCGAATCTCGGCCGGGCTGCCTTCGCCAATGACCGAGCCGTAATTCAGTACCTGGATCCGGTCGCAGAGACGCATGATCAGGGACATGTCGTGCTCGACGACGATGATCGTCAGGTCGAATTTTTCCCGGATCTCGCGGATAAAGCCGGTCAGCTCGGCCGTTTCCTGCTCGTTCATGCCGGCGGCCGGCTCGTCGAGGAGGAGGATGGTCGGGCTCGTGGCGATTGCCCGGGCGATCTCCAGTTTTCGCTGCATCCCATAAGGCAGTGCGGTCGCGGGCTGATCGGCGAAACGAGCCATGCCGACCTCTCGCAGGTGGCTGATCGCTGCGTCCCGCATCCTGCGCTCGTTGCCCAGGAAACCCGGCAGCGAGAGCAGCGTCTGGACCAGGCCCATCGGCTGGCGCACTTGCTGGGCGGTCAGGACGTTCTCGAGGACCGTCATGCCGGAGAAGAGGCGGATATTCTGAAAGGTGCGGGCAATCCCGGCGCGGAGGATCGCGTCCGGCGGTTTGCCGACGATCGATGCGCCGTTGAGGTCGATCTGCCCATCGGTTGGCGGCACGAAACCGGTGATGACGTTGAAGAGCGTCGTCTTCCCGGCGCCATTCGGTCCGATCACTCCGAGGATCTCGCCCTTGCGCAGCGTTACCGAGTAGCCTGAGAGCGCCTTCAACCCCCGGAACGACCGGCTGACGCCCGACGCCTGCAGGACGACTGGGTTGGCGTCCGCAATCTGATGGTCGACCATGTGCAGGCGGGCCCTCGGGTGCATCATTGGACAGGTATTCAGACGCCCGATAGGGTACCGCAGCATTTCCGGATGCGCGAGAGGGTAAAGAATTCGATGCGTCAACTTCTCCTGGTGCTTCTCTTCGCCACGACCATGGCCACGTTATCGACCATTGACGCAGTCGCCGCACCCGCGCCGGCGACGCCGGAATCTGAGCATTGCACCATCGATCCGCTTGATCCGAATCAGCTCACGGCCATCGTCAGGGCCGGTTTCGAGCCAGCGCCGCGACTCGAGAAGAGCGACCAGCCGGCTCCTGCCACAGACCTGGTCGCGATGTTTGACGTCCTGACCGAGAGCGTGGCCTGCACGAATGCCAATCAGCCGATGCGCGCGCTGGCCCTCTACACCGACCGCTATCTCGCCGAGCGATTTTCCGGTCAGCAGGGCGCGGACGAGCTCGGGCATCTGATTGCCGCGTCGTCACGCTCCCCCAAGCCCGCCGCGCCGGAAGATCAACTTGTGCTGCTGTCGGTTGCCGACCCCATCCTCTATGGCGATGGGCGCATCGGGGCGACCGTGACGACCGCGAATGCAGACGAGACCTTTGTGGACCAGATCATCTTCGCCTCGACCGATTCGGGTTGGCGGATCGATCAGGTTGTTCTCGGCGAGGCCATTCACGCTACTCCGGCGGCGACACCCGGTAGCACGCAACCCTGATTCCCCGTAGGATGACGGCATCAGGAGGAACGGCGAGTCATGCCAAAGTCAAACGTCGACCCGTCAGCGTCGGCCCTGCATCGGGAGCCGACAATCGAGATCCCTACGGACGAGCTGGCTGCGCTCAAGGAGATCGAGCGTCGGATTCTTTGGCTCTCCACCCTGATGATCCATCACGCCAATAATGTTCGCCCGAGCCTGGAGAAATCGAAGGTCGGCGGTCACCAGGCATCTTCGGCGTCGGTTTCGTCGATCATTACCGCGCTCTATTTCCATTTCCTTCGCGCCGGTGATCGAGTCTCGATCAAGCCGCACGCCTCGCCGATTTACCACGCCGCCCAGTACCTGCTCGGCAATCTCGACCGCAAGTACCTGACGACGCTGCGCGAATACAAGGGCTTGCAGGCCTATCCCAGCCGCACCAAGGACCCGGATCCGGTGGATTTCTCGACGGGATCAGTCGGACTCGGTGCGGTCGCGCCGGTCTTCGCGGCCCTGGCGCACAAGTATGCCGAGCTGCATTTCGGCGAAGTAGCATCGAATCGGTTCATCTCGCTGATCGGCGACGCCGAGCTCGATGAGGGCAACGTCTGGGAGACCGTCGCCGAAGAGGCGATCCGCGGCCTCGGCAACGTGATCTGGATCATCGACCTCAACCGGCAATCGCTGGACCGCGTCATTCCGGGAGTGCGGGCCGGTCGGCTTAAGGCGCTCTTCGCCGGCGCGGGCTGGCACGTCTTTGAGACGAAGTACGGCTCGAACTTGCAGGCGGCGATGGATCAATCACCGAACGACGCACTCCGCCGCCGCATCGACGAGATGAGCAACGAGGAATATCAGGCGCTGATCCGGATCCGGAACGGCGCCGACCTGCGCACCCGGCTAACCGATGTCGCCGACGCCCAGTTTCGCCGCGACCTGATCGCCACGATCAAGGACACGCCGGACGCCGAGCTGCGTGACCTGGTCAGCAACCTCGGCGGGCACGATCTACCGGCGCTGCTCGACGTACTCAACCAGGCCGATCAGGTGACTGACGCGCCATCGGTGATCTTCGCCTACACAATCAAAGGCTACGGTCTGCCCATGGCCGGAGATCCACTCAACCATTCGTTGTTGCTCACCCAGGAGCAAATGGACCAGGTCCAGGCGACCTCCGAAATCGACCCGGACGACCCGTGGGCTGCGCTCGATCCGGCGTCGGAGGCCGGGAAGCTCTGCCGGGAAGCGGCAGTTCGACAATCAAACAGCCCGCTTCGCGACGACGGGCTCGATATCGACTTCCCGGCCTCACTCGACACGCGCAATCCGCAAACCACGTCGACCCAGGAAGCGCTCGGCCGCACCCTGACACGCCTGGCCGACTTCGCGGAAGCAAGATCGCGCATCGTGACGCTGTCGCCCGATGTGGCGACGTCGACCCACCTCTCCGGCTGGATCAACAAGGTCGGCGTTTTCTCGCCGGAGCAATCGCACGACTACGAAGACGCAGCCCAGAAGATGCTCAAGTGGCTGCCGAGCCCGAGCGGGCAGCACATCGAGCTCGGCATCTCCGAGATGAACCTTTTCATGGCGCTGAGCCAGTTCGGTCTCTCCGACGAGCTGACCGGCCAGCACCTGATTCCGATCGGGACGGTCTACGACCCGTTCGTCTGCCGGGGCCTCGACGCTCTGATTTACGGTCTCTATGTCGGCGCCAAGATGATCTTCGCCGGCACGCCCGCCGGCGTCTCGCTCAGCCCGGAAGGCGGCGCGCATCAAAGCACCGTCACACCGTCACTCGGCATCGAACTGCCCGGCGTTCGCTTCTACGAGCCCGCCTTCGCGCACGAGGTCGAGTGGCTGCTGCTGGTTGCGATCGCTCGCTGCGCAGACCGAGAACACGGTTCGTCCACCTATCTGCGCCTATCCACGAAGCCCGTCGATCAGTCGCAGGCAAAACTGATCACCAGCCGAGTCGATTCAGGCGAGTTGCGCGATGCGGTCCTCGCCGGCGGGTATCGCCTGATCGAGTGGCAGAACGACGCTCCAGACCTCAACCCGCGCGA
>DASQCG010000550.1:0-2425 GCA_035634825.1 Thermomicrobiales bacterium
GTCAGATCGCCGTTGGTCGTGACGACGCAGCTCATGCCACCTTCTTCGGCATCCGACGGGGGGAAACCACCCGCGACGGTCACATTGATCACGCGGGGATCGACTTCAATTTTGTGCGCCAGCCGCATGATCGTCGCCATCGGATCGTGCGCAGTCATCATCAGTTGGCTGGTCGGCAGCATCGGCGGTTTGACTATCGCCATCGCCGGGTTGATCTCGCCGCCGATCATCCGCACCAGGAGGTCGATGACCTCTGAGCCGCGCTCAGCCATGTCGATGTGCGGATAGGTGTCGTATCCGACCAGGATATCGGCTGCCTCGATCATCCGGCTCGAGATGTTGGCGTGGAGGTCGATTTCCGCTACGACCGGAATGTCCCAGCCGACTGCCTCGCGCACGTGCTCGAGGATCCAACCATCGCCGTCCCGGTCGACCTCGCTGACCATCGCGCCATGCAGTGAAAGAGCGATGCCGTCGGGTTGCAGGGTGATCAGCTGTTCAGTCAGGTGATCGACGAGCTGCGTGATGGCATCGGCCGCAACGATGCCGGACGGCGTCACCCAGACGGAGAGGATCGGCAGGAGCTCGATACCATGTCGCTCAGCTGCGGCGTAGAAGCCGCCGAAGGCCGAGTTCGTGCCTCGCTCGGCGTCGATCTCGGCGCCGAACTTGAGCCCGGATCGGCGAAACGCCGCCATATCCGTGCGGACCGAGCTGAACACGTTGGTCTCATGCTGGATCTGGGCCGCGGCAATCCGCAAGGACGTCACAGCGCCGGCAGCCCAAGGATTCCGCGCGCCTGAGCGGAGGTTGCGACCGGGCGGCCGATCTCGGCTGCGATCCTGGACAGCCGGGCAACCAGTTGCGCATTACTCTCGGCGAGCTGGCCCTTGTGGTAGTAAATGTTGTCCTCGAGCCCGGTGCGGACGTGTCCGCCCATGGCCATCGCTGCCAGGTTGATCGGCAGCTGGGCCCGGCCGATCGCGCAGACCGACCAGAGTGCGCCGGTCGGCAACATATCGACCATGTGCAGGAGCTGCTTGACCGTCCCGGGGCTGCCGCCGCGCACGTTCAACACCACCTGGAACCAGTAGGGCGGTTTCAGCTTGCCCTCGTCGATCAGGCGAATTGCGTTGGCGACGTGTCCCGGCTCGAAGCACTCGATCTCGGGCAGCACGCCGTTGTCGTTCATGCGCTTGGCAAGCTCGTCGAGGAATGACGGCGAGTTGATGAAGACAGTCTTGCCGAAGTTGCACGAGCCGCAATCGAACGAGGCAATTTCCGGCTTGAGCGAGACCGGTTCCATGCGCTGCTCGTCGGTTGTCTGGCCCGCCCCGCCTCCCGTCGACATGTTGATGATCACGTCCGAACCAGCTGCCCGAATCAGGTCCCGCACTCTCCCGTATCGTTCGGGGTCGCAGGTCACCTTCCCCTGCTCGTTGCGGACGTGCAGGTGGACGATCGCCGCGCCCGCCTTGTGGGCGGCGAGGGCCGCCTCGGCAATCTCATCCTCGGTAATTGGCACAGCGGGGTTATCGGTCTTGGTCGGCCAGGAGCCGGTCAGGGCAGCCGAGATGATGACCGGTTGGCTGAGATCGGTAGGGGTGATCGACACGCGGCGGTCCTCCTGTGGGGTCAGAATTCGGATGCGCGAGTCTAGCACCGCCGCCGGCGGATCCGGGTCAGGCACGACCGAGGCGGGTCCGGAAAGGACCCGCCTCTTATGTGGACGCTACGTGCCAGGGTCTAGTCAGTGCCGGACCCCAGCACGTCCCCGGTAGTTGCATCAACTTTGACGTCGTGGTCGCCAACGTCGACGTTGAAGACGAGGTGGCCCTGGTAGTGTTCCAGGTCAATCTCCCCGACGTTGCCAGAGGCGGCCGTCTTCGCGGCGGCGATGGCCTGATCGATGCTGATGCCGGCCTGCGGCAGGAGATCCTTGCCGTCGTCCAGCGTGCCAGGCGCCACCTGCGTCTCGTTGTCCTCGATGCCGACGAGCCTGGCCGCCGAGTGCGCGCCGGACTCCACGGCATGGATGATCGACATCGGATGAGCCGCGCTCGATCCGCTAATTCCCTGGGCGCTCGCACTGAGCGCGCCTCCCGCAAGGATCAGCAGCACTGCCGCAACTGCGAACAGTCCTTTCCGTCGGACGTTCATACGCATGTCCCCCATAGCCTGTTTGTCCCCTCAGGGACTCGTCCCGGGCAATCGATTCCCTGCCCGGATGGCCGCACTTTTGAGCATCCTGGTTAATTTGCCGTTAAGGCGTCCCTGACCCGGGCGCCTGTGCCCGCGCAGGCAGCAGCACGTCGAATCGGGCGCCACCCAGATCAGATGCGCCGGCTGAGATCGTTCCCCCATGCGCCTCGACGATGGCCCGGCAAATCGAGAGACCCAAGCCCGCCCCGCCGCTTGCTCGATC
>DASQCG010000551.1:0-4035 GCA_035634825.1 Thermomicrobiales bacterium
GGTGCGAGCCACCTGGGCTCGCACCCCCTCCCCGGCGATCAGATGCGCGGTCAGATACAGCGGCGGCCCGCCGGTCAGCAGCACGCCCCGGATGACCGGATGCAGCGGTTGCGGCTCCGGTCCGAGGCCGGCGAGGTGAACGATCGACGCGGCGGCGGTATCCGCCTGTTGCGCGCCCACGCCGCCGTGTTTAACGGGCAGGTGGGTCGCGTCGCCGGCGGCGTAGATCCGGTCGCCCGCTCCCGTCACCCGGCAGTGCTCGTCGACGCGCAGAAATCGGTCCAGGGCATCACCGGGAATACCGCGAACATTCGGCCCCGTGATCCGCGGCACGGTCACGATCAGATCCGGACGCAGGTCACCAGCCGGCGTACGCAACAACGGTCCATCCTGATCCCGGATCTCAGACCGAGTCTGCACGCCGATCTTCGCGTTCGCCAGCAGTTCGGTGATGGCGTCGCTGGCCTCGCGGCCGAAGGCGGCCAGCGGCCGCGGTCCCGGCTCGCCCACGATGATCTCGGGCCGTGGGCCGTCGATTTTGGTGGCCTGCGCAGCGGTGAGCAGCGCCAGTTCGTAGATCGGCAACGGCCAACTCGGCTCGGCCGGAGGGACGAACGCGATGCGGCTGATCTCGCCGGACCAGGTTTGTTCGAGCACCTCCCGATACGCGGGTGCGGTGCGATCGCTGAACACGAACACACCGTCCGGCGGCATCAGCTGACGTCCGCCGATCGCCAGCAGCAACGCATCGTAGCGGATCATTTCGCTGCCGGCGTGGGCGATACGTTCAGCCCGGTCGACCCAGTCGAAGCTCTCCCGAATCCAGCGGACCCCGGTGTCGGACACGATCCGAGCCACCGGGTAGCGCAGACCGAGTGCGGCGCCAAACGGCTCGAGGACGGTGAGAGGCCGATACACAAGCGTGTCCGAGGCGCTCACCAAAGTGATGTCAAGCTGATCGCCCGCCAGCCGACGAAGCCGCAGCACCGCCTCCATACCAGCGACACCACCACCGCAGACAACCACTGAGAACCCGCTCATCGTGGTGTCATCACCGGCCGAACCCTCACGTGCGCGCGTCGATCAAGCAGGTCGCCCCAGCCGCCCGAGTTCGCACGTCGGTCAGGTGGCGAGTCAGGCCGGCCAGCAAGTCACAGTCTCCGAGAGGGATCGTGGCCCGCACAGTCCGACTTGGCTGGTCACCCAGCAGTCCGAAGACTGCCTCGAGCAAGTCGAGCCGCGCATCACGGGGCAGATGGCCAGGTGTCACCGCAAATTGCAGCGTTACGGACGCGCGGTCAGCCGCGATATCAGCGCTAGCCAGCGGCGTGCTGTCCGCCCAGACCACCACCCGCGAGCATTCGCACGCGTAATCCGGCTCGGAATCGATGTGTTGACAGGTCGTCGAGATCATGAGACATCTCCCCCAGGGGACGCACCGTCGTCCATCATGCTCGTTATCGGGGCGTTCTACATCGGTCCAGAC
The DNA here is from genome assembly GCA_035634825.1 of Thermomicrobiales bacterium. Classification (GTDB taxonomy): domain Bacteria; phylum Chloroflexota; class Chloroflexia; order Thermomicrobiales; family UBA6265; genus DASQCG01. The sequence goes on from DASQCG010000551.1 coordinate 1,487, forward strand.
GCCTGAATTACTCGGGACCTTTGACTCTGCTTGGCGAGCCGGTATCGGTCTCACGCTGGAGTCACTGGGAGCACCGGAGGACCGATGACGGCACTGATTCGCCAGGAGCGCGGGCAGACGTTACGCCGCGCGGCTGTGCGCGCCACGCTTGCTCCCTCGATTCACAACACCCAGCCGTGGCGGTTCGTTCTGTCAGCCGATGCCCTGGAGATCCACGCCGATCCGGCTCGGCAGCTGCGCGTGCTGGATCCTCGGGGCCGGCAGATGACGATTAGTTGCGGGTGCGCGCTGTTCAACGCTCGGGCTTCAATCGCCGCCGCCGGCTATGACCCGCCGGTGGAGCGGCTGCCTGACCCGATGCAACCTGACCTCGTCGCGCGCGTGCTGGTCCGCGAGCCGCGGCGCGATTGGATACCTATCGGGGCTTTGGACGCGGAGGCCGATCGACGGCACACGAACCGCCGCCGCTTCTCCGATGAGCCAGTGCCGCCGGCAGATGTCGCCGCCTTGGTTGCGGCAGCCGACGCGGAGGGCGCGGTGCTGTTCCCGGTCGAACGCACCGAACATCGGCAATCGACCGCGCGGCTGTCGCAACTGGCCGACGAGATCGAAAACGCCGATCCGGCGTACCGGGCCGAGCTGCGCGCCTGGACGACCGACGACGCCCGGCGCCGCGACGGCGTACCCGCGGCGGCCGTCCCGCACACCGATGCCGGCTCAGGCGACGAGGTACCGATCCGAGACTTCGACACGCGCGGAATGGGCTGGTTGCCGACCGAGACGCAGTCGTCGATGCGTCAATGCCTGCTACTCCTAGGGTCCGCGGCCGACGATCCGGTGGCCTGGTTGCGCAGCGGCGAGGCGCTCGAGCGGGTGCTCCTCGAGCTCACCCGGCGGGGATATGTAGCCAGCCCGTTCACCCAGGTGATCGAGGTGGCCCGGACAAATGCCCTGCTTCGCCAGGAGCTGGCATTGACCATGTATCCCCACGTCCTGCTGCGCGTCGGACGAGCATCTGCGACCACTCCCACCCGCCGGCGACGTCTCGTCGACATGATTGCCGAAAGTGTCTGAGCGAACGTTCTCCCCCAGAGCGACGGCGGATAAGGTCGGTGGCGATGTCGGGTGAAGCTGAAGCGCACGAGCGCCCCGACGATTCGGGTCGGCTCGTGTTCCCTGATGCGCCGCGCCTGGAGCTGGATGAGCTGCTGACCCAGATCATCGTTCGGGCCGAGGAGGTGCTGGCCACTCAGGGCAGGTTGCGGGGCCTGCTCGCCGCCAACCGGACGATCACCGCTGACTTGACCTTGCCGACCGTGCTGCGGCGCATCGTGGAGGCCGGGTGCCAACTGGTGCGGGCGCGGTACGGAGCGCTTGGGGTGCTTGCTCCAGACGGTGGACTGGCCGAGTTCGTGCACGTCGGGCTGGACGAGGGGACCGTGGCGCGGATCGGGCATCTGCCGGAGGGTAAAGGCCTCCTCGGCGCCCTGATCGACGATCCCCGGACGATTCGGCTTCGGTCCATCGACGACGACTCGAGATCGGTCGGGTTCCCGCCGCATCACCCGCCCATGACCAGTTTCTTGGGCGTGCCCGTGCTTGTCCGTGGCAAGGTCTTTGGCAACCTCTACCTGACTGAGCGCATCGACGGCGGGGAATTCACCGCCGACGATGAGGAACTGGTAGCCGCCCTCGCGGCGACAGCCGGCGTCGCGATCGAGAATGCCCGGCTTTACGAGCAGTCTCAGCGCCGGCAGGACTGGCTGCAGGCGTCGGCCAAGATCACCAGGCAGTTGCTGTCGGCTGAGGGCGAGGAGCCGTTGCAGTTGATCGCCCGCGGGGCTCGCCAGATCGCGGATGCGGACGTCGTCACTGTCGTCCTGCCCACCGAATCTCGCGAACGAATGATGGTAGAGGTCGCGGCCGGGCGAGCAGCTGATGAATTGACCGGCATGAGCTACCCAATCGAGCACACCTTGACCGGGCTGGCCTTGAGCAGCGGACATCCGGTCCTAGTGGGTGACGCCGACGATTCCGACTACGACTCGCACTTGTCAGAGGTGCTGCCGGTCGGCCCGGTCATGGTGCTTCCGCTCATGGGCACCGTGGACACGAGGGGCGCGCTCGTCATCGCTCGGCTGCGCGGCCGGAATCGGTTCGATGACGCCGACCTGGACATGGCGACCACTTTCGCCAATCATGCCGCAGTCGCTCTCGAACTCGCCGATGGGCGCGAGAATCAGCAGCGAATGATACTGCTTGAGGATCGCGACCGAATCGCGCGGGATCTACACGATCACGTGATCCAGCGGCTGTTCGCGGCGGGACTCGCCGTCGAGAGCGTCGCCGCTCGGCCCGGCTCGGATGAGACGTCGCTACGGCTGCGCCGCGTGGTCACCGAACTGGATGAGACCATTCGGCAGATCCGCACGTCGATCTTCCAGTTACGCGGTCCGATGACCGCCGAAGTAGGCACGACGCGCACGGCCGTGTTGTCCGTGGTGTCGGAGCTCGAGCCGGTTCTCGGCTTCGAACCAGGGGTTACCTTC
>DASQCG010000552.1:0-5652 GCA_035634825.1 Thermomicrobiales bacterium
AGGTCGAGCTTCGGCACTTCGGCCGCGCAGCCGACCATCACCACGTGCCCACGCGGCCCGGCGACCCGGAGACTCGCGTCCACGGACGTCTTCGAGCCGACGCAATCGAAGACCCAGTCGAACCCGCCGGCGTAGGTGTGGCCGCCCTTGATGAGCTTGAAGCGACGGGCGCCGGTCACCTCCTGAGCCGCTTCACCGGCCGACTTCCGGCGGAGGACGCGGGTCGCGCCGAACTTCTCCGCCAACTCGATCTGCTTCGGATGGCGCGCCAGGACTGTCACGTCGCACTTCTTACAGAGAAGCCGTAATGCCGAAAGCACGAGCAGTCCTATCGACCCGCTGCCGATGATCAGCACCTTCACGTCGTCAGGCGGGGGATCGCGCAGCACGGCATGAACGGCCACGCTGAACGGCTCGATCAGGACCGCGGTCCGATCCGGGATCTCGTCCGGGATGGCGTAGACCTGCGACTGGTGGGCGATCATCTCCTGCGACCAGCCGCCGGGCAGATCGCGGCAGAAGCCGATCAGCATGCCGGCGGAGAATTCGCCTTCGGTCGTCTTCGTACAGACGCCGGGTTCGCCGCTCGCGCAGGGACCACACGGTTCGACGCCCCGAATCTGACAACTGATCAGCGGCATGACGACTACCCGCTGACCGGGGGTCAGTCCGGCTACAAGCGCCCCGGTCTCGGTCACTCGCCCGACGACCTCGTGTCCCGGCGTCATCGGGAAAGAGGTGAACGGCATCAGGGCGGGGCTGGTCCGGTTCAGGATTGCACTCACGTCGCTGCCACAGATCCCGCTCAGGATCGGTGCAATCCGCAGCCAATCCGGTCCGGGCAGCGGTTTCTGGCCGGGCGCGATCTCCCGCAGTCCGGGAATCGAGCCGCGCTCGAGCATGGGCAGCGGCAGCCGATCGGCCGCGCGTACCGCGAGGTAGCTCGGCAGCGAGAACTTGTACTCGAGCGCCCGCATCGGCGTCAGCTCATGGGAACCTGGCGCAGGATCTTGCCGCTGATGCGGGCAAAGATCTCGTCCAGGCTCTCCCCGGTGATCGTCAGGCCATGGTTGCGGAGTCCGATGACGGCGTGGCCGGGATCCGGCTCCTGCCGAACCAGGTCGGCCACCGTCTCGGCCAATTCGAAGGTGCCGCAGGGGTAATTGATGTGCGTCGACTTGATCCCGTTCATCCAGGCGTGGACGTGGAGGATCGCGCCGACTGACGGATGCTCGCGGTAGATCATCCAGTGCTCAATCGCGTCGACCGAGACGCGGCGCGGCTGGACATTTGGTGGCACGCTCAGGCGCATCGCCCGCCGCTCCGGGATGTAGTCGGTGACGAGCAGGATATCGCGGCCGATCTCGATCAATTTGCTCTTGTCGACCCCGCTGGCGCTCATCCAGAAGCGAGTGGCGTCCTTGCGGGCGCTGAGGTTGCCGTAGGAGAGGCCACCCATCTGGAAGAGGTTCTTGACGTGGCGGAAGTCCTCCGGCGAGAAGTAGTCCTCGAGCGGGAAGGGGGATGGCAACAGATCGAGATCGTCGAGGTGCTTGCCGGCGCGAGTGATCGACTCGGTAATCTCGTCGCCGTTCCAGAGCTCCTCGGGCAGATCGGTCACGAAATCGTTTTCGATGATCAGCTGCGAGGTCGCCAGCGGCACCAGTCGGTCGACGACTTGCGAGATGAAGGCGTCCGGATCGCCCTCGTAGGGAATTGCGTAGTAGCCCTGCTCAAGCGTGAAGAAGTAGGCCTCTGGGCTGCCCAGGCGGCCCTTCTCGCAGATCATGATGAACAGGTTGGCGAGCGTGCGCAGGAGCATCGGGTAGCCGGCCTTGAGCGGCTCTTCCGGGTAGGTCTCGGCGTCATCGATGCCCACCACGAAGACCGCCCGGTTCCGGCGGCGGAAGCTGCGCGGCCCGCCCGGCCCGACCGGGTAAAGGACGATCCCGCCCTCATCCGTCTGCTCGTCCTTCCCGATCAGTCTGTACCCGCGGCGGTCGATCTCCGCCCGCAGGTGGGTCACGAACCAAGAGAGCAGCTCTTCGCCCGCAAGACTCTGGGGATCACTTGATACGGAATGAGTCATACGGTCCTCCTGACGTCGACCGGATTGATTGTACTGATATCGAAGTATGCCCTGTCGCGCGCTCAGGCTGCGATTTGCATCCACCGGACTGGCCCCACCCCTACGGTAAGATAGCCGCAGACGATCCGGCACTACTGGGCGAGGAGGCGCAGGCCGTGGATTACCCTGTCAATGGACCACAACACGTGGCGATAGCCGCGATTCAATTCAATCCGCGCGACGACAAGATCGCCAATATCGACAAGGCGCTGTCACTGATTGACCAGGCGGCCAGCAGTGGCGCCCGGTTGGTCGTCCTGCCCGAAATCTGGACCTACATGGGCGATCCCGACCGGAACCGGGAGAACGCCGAGCCCATCCCGGGTGACCTGACGATGCGGCTCTCGGAACGGGCCCGTCGTCATGGCATCTACCTTCACGCCGGCACCTTTGCGGAACTGGTCGAGGGGGATGAGCGGGTCCGCAACACGGCGGTCGTCTTCGATCCCGAAGGCGAGATCATCGCCACCTACCGCAAGATCCACATGTTCGACGTCACACTCGACGGCGTCGCGTCGTACCAGGAATCGGCGACGGTCGCGCCCGGCGACGAGATTGTCACGTTCGATTTGGATGGCGTCACGTTCGGGCTTGCGACCTGCTACGACCTCCGCTTCCCGGAAATCTTCCGGATCCTCACCTTGCGCGGAGCCGAGGTGATTCTGCTCCCGGCTGCCTTCACGATGACGACTGGCAAGGATCACTGGGAAGTCCTGATCCGGGCCCGGGCGATTGAGAACCAGGTCTACATGGTCGCCGCTGGGCAATACGGGCCGAATCTGCCGGGCAAGTGGTGCTACGGGCGGACAATGATCGTCGACCCGTGGGGCACGGTGCTGGCCACGGCGCCGGACACCGAGTCGGTGATCACGGCCGTGGTCGACCGCAACCACATCCAGGCGATCCGCCGCCAGATCCCGTCGGTTGCCAACCGCCAGCCGGAGACCTACCGCTGGCCCGATGATGTCCTCCTCGCTCGATAAGACCCAATACCGCCTGACAGTTTTACCGGCTCGTTACGGCACGATCTTGAGGATGGCGCCGTTGAGGTCGATCAGGTAGAGCTCGCCCTCGGCGTCTTCGGCGAAGGAGCTGACCGAGGCGCCGCTCTGCATCGGTGCGGTCGCGGCACCGGTTTCGGGATTGATGGCCCAGACATTGCCCGAGCAGTAATCGGCCGCCAGATAGCCTCCGATCAGCTCCTTGATCGCCTTGCCGCGATAGAGGTAGCCGCCGGTGATCGAGCAGCCGAAGTCGTGGGTGTAGGAGAAGAAAGGCATGGTCAGTCCCGTCTGATCGCAATTCTCTTGCTGATAGCAGTGCGGTCCTTCCATGATCACCCAGCCGAAGTTCAGGCCGCCCTTCCCGGCCGGGGCGAAATCGGCCTCTTCATATTGGCCCTGTCCGACATCTGCGATGTAGAGATCACCGGTCTCGCGATCGAAGCTGAACCGCCACGGATTGCGCAACCCATACGCCCAGATTTCGCCCCGCGCGCCCTCTTGTCCGACGAACGGGTTGTCCTTGGGGATCGCATACGGCAGATCGCCATCGGTGTGATCGACATCGATGCGGAGAATCTTGCCGAGCAGGGTATCGAGGTTTTGGCCGTTGCCATGCGGGTCCCCTCCGGAGCCCCCATCTCCGAAACCGATGTAGAGATAACCGTCCGGCCCGAACATGAGCAGGCCGCCGTTGTGGTTCGGAAAGGGTTGGTCCTCCGAAAGGATCGTCTCTGCGCTCGAGGGATCAGCGACGTCCGGGTTGTCCTTGCTCACCGTCCAGCGCTCGATCTGCGAGTTCCCGTCGACATCGGTGTAGTCGATGAAGAAGGCGCCGTTGTCCTTGAAGTCGGGGTGCAGGGCAATGCTCAGCAGTCCTTGTTCCGAGCTGGAGCTGACCTGACTTGAGATGTCGAGAAACGGATCGGGCTGGACCTGTCCATCCCTCAGGATCAGCACGCGGCCGCCCTTCTCGACGATGAACATGCGACCGCTGCCATCGTTGGCATCGACGAGGTCGAGCGGCGCGTCCAAACCGTCGACCACCTTCGTGGTATGCAACGTGTACGCGTTGGGATCGAAGCTGCTCTTCTGCGCGGAGACCGGGCGACCGACCAGCCCGACCGCTGGCACTGCGAGCAGGGCGACAAGGAGAAATCGGACGACTCGCGAGCAGTTCTCCATGGGAATCAGCACTCCTTCGCAGCTTTCGGGCCGGCCCCCGGGATGCGTTGGGACCTTGCCGGATATGGGACAGATGGGCAAGATAGGGGGATGACGTGGCTGTCCAATGCTGTCATTCTGCCCACCGGACTGATCCCTGCCAAGTCTCGGCGCGACCGAGCGGCAAACCGGAGGCCGGCGCGCGTCGTTGAATTGAGGCAGAGCGGCGGACTGAATGCGGTCCGATCACAGAGAGAATCAGCGCGTGGTTGAGCCGGTCGAACAACAGGATGAAACGCCAGCAGCGACCGAGGCTCAGGAGCGGGTTTCGCTCTGGCCGGAGCTATTCAAGACGCTGATGATGGCGCTGATCATCTTCCTGACGGCGCGGCTCTTTGTCCTTCCGTATCAGGTGGACGGCCGCAGCATGACGCCGAACCTCGAGAACCGGGATCGCGTGCTGGTCAACCGGGCGGTCTACATGCACCTCAATCTTGACTTCCTGATCGGCTGGATACCCGGTGTCGACACGGACGATGTCGACTACTACCCCTTCCATTCGCCTGAGCGCGGCGATATCGTCGTGCTCTATCCGCCTGAGACTTCTCCTGAGCCGTACATCAAGCGGACAATCGCGGTTGAAGGGGACGTGGTCGATATTCACGACGGATTGGTCTTCGTGAATGGCGAGCAGCTTGTCGAGCCATACATCGACGGAGCGATCACTGAGTGCGAGCAGACCACTTTCTGCGATGGTTACGTCGTGCCGCCGGGCATGATTTACGTTCTTGGTGATAACCGGCAGCACAGCTACGACTCGCGCGCCTTCGGGCCGGTCTCGCTCGACAACGTGATTGGCAAGGCATGGTTCGCCAACTGGCCGGCAGACCGTATCGGCCTCCTCCCGCACTACAGCTACGACACCGCCACCCCCAGGCAGTAGCGGCGGGGCTGCGTACCCGCCTGGATCTGCCGAACGCGCCGTTCATATGCATTGACCGCGTCCACGACCTGATTAGCCGACGCACCCATCCTGACGCGTTAGGTCCGTGACCACAGGCAGGCTCCAATGACCGGACCTGCCGACACGTCCAGGCGTACGGAGTCCCGCCACTACGAAGTCGGGCGCAGCGCTCAATGTGAGCGCCACATCGAGTTGTGAACTGACTAATGCGCGGTCCAACCGCCGTCGACGGTCAGAGCTTGGCCGGTGACTGAAGCAGCGCCCGGGCTGGCGAGGTAGACGACGGCAGCCGCGATCTCCTCGGGCGTCGGCAAGCGGCCGATCGGTGTCCGGCGCATCACGTCTTCGGTGAACTCCGGGTTATTGGCGAAGATTGGCTCGGTCAGGGGCGTGAT
>DASQCG010000553.1:0-9649 GCA_035634825.1 Thermomicrobiales bacterium
GATCACGACGATCCCGATCAATGGAATCGCAATGGCCAGCGCGAGGAGCGCCCAAGCGGCCGGCGGGACGATCGGCCAGGTCCAGCGCACGGTGTTAACGCGTGGCTGCTCGGCCCGCCAGTCGCTCGTGTCGACCGGGAACGTGGCCGTGTCGTCGAGCTTCCCAGCCGGGCGCACCGTCACGTCGACCGTCCACTCGGCTTGCCGGGAAAGGTGAAGTGCGCTGAACTGGTAGCTGCCGGGCTGACCGGGTACGGGATCGGCATCGAATCGCTCGCCCGGCTGGGCCTGCCCGGTTGCCGGGTCACGATACGAGGTCGCCACGATCACGCGCTGGATTTCGCCCAGGGGAGATCCGTCGAGCGTGGACAAGCTGATTCGGATCGAATCGTCTACCGTGCCGGTGATCGTTCCGGTCAGATCGATGCGCAGATCAGCCGAGTTCACCGATTGCTCGACGGTTCGGATCGGCGAGGCGACCTGGGTGACGACGCGGTCCGGCGGCGGCGCGGTCGACGAGAGGACCGCCGCGAGGCAGACCACCGCAGCCAGCACTGCCAGCTCGACGCCCATCGTGAGTCGCGCGCCGCGGACCGCGCCGGTGTCGCCGGCTTCGATGATCGGTCGTACGACCCAGCGGTTGGTGGCGGCAATTGCGAGCACCAGGATGACGATCGCGCTCTTGATCAGCAGAGTGCGGCCGTAGGTTGATCCGGTAATCGCGCGGTTCCCGGTGATCTCGAACGGCGCAAAAATGAGGCCGGCAACTCCGAGTGCGAGAACTCCCCAGATCGCGATGCGCGAATACCAGCCGATTCGATATGCCGCGTTGTCCGGCAGCACGGTCGCGACAAGCGCACCGAGGGCCCCAAGCCAGGCAAGCGCCAGCAGCGAATGGATGGACAGAAGTCCGGTGGCCAGCGTTGACCGGTCGACACCTGCCGCATGCCCGGACGCGGAGAGCGCGACAACGGCCGACAGCCAGGCAATCGATGCCAGGATTGTCGCCCATCGCCGGGGGACGAGCAGGAGCGATGCGACGAAACCAAACACCGCGGAGATGTACTGGAGGCGGGGCGATCGGCTTGAGAGATCGAGTCCATCCCATGCCCTGAGCACGACGAGTGCCGCGAACACCAAGATGACCCCCGCGCCGAGAGTCACCATCGACTCAATTCGTTTCCAGCTCAGAAGCGAGGCAATGATCCCGGCCGCGATCGTCGCCAAGGCCAGCAGCCAGACCGTGAGGGCGGCGATCTGCCACCACGGATCACGCTGCGATCCGGTTATGCCGGCGCTGATCGGAGCCCGGCCGGTGCCGACAGTGAAGGCGATCAGACCGGCCGAGTCGTGCCCGTCGGCCGCCGACCGCACCGACCAGCGGACCTGGTATGCGCCTTGCGCGGCAGCAGACTGATAGGCCGTCGCCTGCGCATGGTGCCCGCCGGCGTCGACGACCGGAGCGCTGAGCGCAATCGATGAGCCATCGTCCCGTTCCAACACCAGATTGACACTACCCGGCACGACCGGTTCCGAGAACTCGAGGGAGATCACTGACGGCATTGTTGCCAGCGCGCTCCCGCTCAGAGGGGAGGAGTTCGTTAGCCGCGCATGTGCCCCTGCGGACTCGGCGCCCATCCAGACCATGAACACGGCAATGAACGTGGCAAGTGCGACGCGCCGAATCGATCGCAGGAAGGCGGTGGTCATAGTGGTATCGTACTGTGGCGCCGGCCCGCCCAGGCGCCTTGATCACAGATCTGCATGGACCCGACTCGCATGCCGGCAGCCCACGACGAGAATCAAGACGACGAGACAGAGTCACGACGGTGGTGGAGTCGCCTCCGGCCGACTCCAGCGCCACGTACATCGGCCGTAGGCAGTGCTGCCCCTCCCGAAAAGGGCGAGATTGTCCGGGAAGGCGCATTGGTGCGGCTACGCAAGCATACGGTCGAGAATCGCCCGGCGTTTCAACGCTGGTATGCCGATCACGATATTGCTCGCCTGCTTCGCCACGATCTCCGGCCACTGACGCCGGTGCAGTCGCTCGTCTATTTCGACACCGTGATCCTGCCGAGCTCGGCCCGCGGCTTGTCCTGCGCGATCCATGACCGGGCGACCGACGAGCTCATCGGCACGACCGGCCTGACCGAAATCGATCAGCGCCTGCGCACCTGCTACTTCCGGATCCTGATCGGCGAATCGCAGTACTGGAATCGGGGATACGGGAAGGAGGCGACGCGGCTGATGATGCTGGAGGCATTCGAGCGGCATGGGTTGGACACGGTCAGGCTCGAGGTCTTCGACTACAACCAACGGGCGATCGCCGCGTACGAGCGAGTCGGGTTTGTCCAGGTTGGCGAGCATACCGAGTGGCCGGAAATCGGCGGGCCGGATCTCCATGTCCTCGAGATGCGGTTGTCACGCACGGATTTCATTGTGCCGAATGTCTGAAACCGGGACGTTAGGCTAGCATTCAGCAATCGTTCAGCAGTCATTCAGCGTAGACAATGATGGCGTGCGATTGCGGGTATTCTTGTATCTGCGACGCAGGGTCGCCGAACTCGGGAGTTGGGAGACTTCCGGTCGTGCCGGGCCGTGTGTACTGGCGCTGGAGCCGCATCAGATGGGGAAACCATTCAATCGTTTGCGTGCCGAGCGCGATGTCCCGACGCATGACTCAGTCAGCATCGACATCGTGATCCCGGTGTACAACGAGGAACGCGCCCTGCCCGTCTCTGTTCCGACGCTCTGCCGATACCTCGAAGCGTACATTCCCTACCAGTGGACGGTGACGATTGCCGACAACGCGTCGGTCGACCGCACGCTGGAGGTCGCGAACGAGTTGTCCGTTGCCGATCCCCGGGTCAAAGTGCTGCACCTCGACCAGAAGGGTCGGGGCCGCGCGCTGAAGGCCGCATGGCTCGCATCCGAGGCCGACATTGTTGCCTACATGGATGTCGACCTCTCAACCAACCTCAGCTCGTTCATGCCGTTGATCGCTCCACTGGCCACCGGACATTCCGAGGTTGCGATCGGTTCCCGCCTCAGCAAGGGCGCGGTCGTTACGCGGCAGTGGAAACGGGAGGTTATCTCCCGCACCTATAACCTGATGATCAAGTTGGCCTTCCGGAACCGATTCTCGGATGCGCAATGCGGCTTCAAGGCGCTGACGCGGGAGGCTGCCGCGTCGCTGCTGCCGCAGGTGGAGAACAACCAGTGGTTCTTCGACACCGAGCTGCTGCTGTTGGCCGAGGAGCGCGGCTTGCGGATCCATGAAGTTCCCGTGGACTGGGTTGAGGATCTTGACACACGGGTCAAGATCGTCTCGACTGTCATGGAGGACATGAAGGGACTCTGGCGCGTGCGCCGGCAGCGGCTTCAGCGGAAGCGCGCGGCGTTAGCGCGGAAGATCGGGATCGAGAACACAGCGCTTACGGCAGATTAGCCAAAATTGTGTCGCCAAACTGCTTGACGACCCGACACAATGACGTCTAGGATTTTCTCGTCGTATTGTCCCGCTGGATGCTGACTGGAACGGAGTCTGAAAGAACGATCAGGTCCGTTGCAACTGGTGGGTGCCCGCACCATCGCATGGCTAATGGGTTGCGCAGGTGTGTGGAAAACTGAGGAGGGGTCGTGTCGGAGAATGAGCGCCGTCTCGCGGATCGGCTGGATACGCGAGATTTACTATTACGTGCATTAAGTGCTGTCACACTAATTCTGGTTGCATTCCTCGCCCTGACAGCGCTGTAGGCAACCCATCCAGGAAGAAAATGTCCGGCCCGCATCGGTCAGGTGTGGGCCTTTTTGCTGCCCGCCAATCGATTATTGTCGCTCTTCGCGCCAGGGTTTGGGCAGCGTGGCGATCACCGACGGGTCCAGTCTGAGCTGAAGCAGGTGCTCCTTGCCGCACTTCGGGCAGTGCGTAGCGACGCGGCCGTTGACCTGCCAGTAGCGGTCCTCCTGCGCGATCTCGATTCGCCCCGTTAGATCGAATGTGGCGAGCAGCACCGGTGGGCGGTGGCAGCCGCACTCCCAGCGGTAGATTGGCGCGTGTGGCGCGGCGCTGTGCGAGGGGTCTGCTGCTTCGGGTTGCATGGCGGGGTCCTCGAATCCATCCGAGACAAGAACATAAGTTCTCATCTTGATTGATTCTAGACCGCGATAACGGCGCTGGCAACAGGATTCGGCTACGAGGGCCTGAGACTCAGGAGAAGCCGCCCGGTAACCGCGGAACACGCGTCCACTCGGTCAGGATCGCCTGCGCGACCTGCCAGGCCGACCGGGTCGACGTTTGACCGCGTGCTCCACCCAGAGGATTCAGGCTCGTCAAGCTGACCGCGGCAACGAGGCCCGTGCCCAGGACTCGCCGCAGCACGTCGCTCAGTTCCGCAATCTCGAATCCGCCCTCGGACAGCGTCGTGACGCTCGGGACCAGATGCGGGCTGAGCACGTCGAGATCGATGTTGACGTAGAGCAGCTCGCAGGTCGCGGTGAGCGCCGCCAGCGCCGCATCCAATCCATCCCCCTTGCGGATATCGGCCACGCTGACCTGCGCCAGGTTATGCGCCCGCATCAACTCGGCTTCGGCCTTGTCGAGATCACGCGTGCCGACCAACAGCATGCGCTCGACCGGAATTGGCTCATCGAGGCCGGCTGCCTCGCGCCAACGCGGCCCGGCCAGGCCGGCGATGACGGCCAGCGGCATGCCCGCCAGAATGCCGCTGTAACTGGTATCCGGGGTATTGAAATCGCCGTGCGCATCGATCCAGACGATGCCGAGGGACCGCCCGGCTCCGTCGGTAGCCTGCAAACCGGCCACAACTCCGACCGAGGCGGTATCGTCGCCTGCAACAACAAGAACTGATTCTCCCTTGCCGCGCGCCGCGGCCACCAGATTCGCCGTCGAGCGGCCCAAAATGCCGATGTTGATCGCCGTCCGATCGTCGTCGCGATCGGAATCCGCCAGGCTGGCCTGATGCACACCCGCGGCCTCCTCGGCGAGGCCGACTTCGAGCAACCGGCGCGGTCCCAGTCCCAAGCCTTCTTCGAAGCGGTCGTATCGGTATGGAACCGAGATCACTTGTGGTCGCATCGGTCGGGCCTTCCAACATCTTCAACGGGAACGGAACTGCATTCTAAGCGTAATTGCGCATGCTGCGGCTGAATAGGGGACCCGCGTACAATTTGCCATCATGCGCACGTATTTGCAGAACCCCATCCGGAACGCTCTTGTCGGCCACGTCAGACACTGAACAGGTCAATTACTACAAACTGCTCGGGGTCTCCTATTCCGCCACCACGCGGGATATCACCCGCGCATACCGGACTGCAATGAAGCGGTCGCATCCGGATCGGGTGCCGATCGGGGATCGACCCGGGGCAGAGGAGCGCGCCAAGCTGCTGAATCTCGCCTGGCGAACGTTGTCCAGACCACAGGAACGGGCGCGGTACGATCAGACACTGCGCCAGGAGCTGGTGCAGGAGCAGATCATGTCGCAGTACTTCGGCGGTATGGGCATGCCCGGCGGGCGCGACGATCGCTTCGGTGAGCAGCTTCGGCGCGAGCGAACTGATTTCGAGAAGCGGGAGAAGAAGGAGGCCGACCGGAGCGCAATCCTGATCGTGCTGCTGGTCTTCGCCGGCGCTACTGCTTTGGTCGTTTGCTTGATAGTCGCCGTGGCCGCGGTTTCCGCCCTGGTTCACGCACTGCTCTAGCGTGCTCCTTCGCTTCCCGCCTTAGCTCACGCGAGTCCATGTTGGTCTTGCGGATCGACCAGCCAATCGACTCGAGCGAAGCCAGCATCTGCCCCGCTCCGGAGCGGGCCAGCTCCGCGTAGTGGCTGGTCTGATCAATGTCCGCCACATATGCCTCGGCCAGGATGATGCCGGTCTCGACTGCCAGGTCCAGCGCACCGAATACCGGTAGCAGGCGCCGCTCATCCGCGCTCAGGGTGCGGACCGTCATGTAGGACTCGACGACCTCTTCGAGCGCGGGTCCACTCCATCCAACGAACCGGGCGATCAACTGGGCGATATCGGTTAGCGGCGAGGCATGGCGCGCGGTTCGCCAGTCGACCAGGCGAACCATGCTCTTGTCGGCGACGACATGGGTCGGCCAGAGATCGCCGTGCGTGGCGACGAGCGGGATCGGTCGCAGGAAATCGACTGCCTCCAGCACATCCCACGATGCGAAGACAACCCGCTGGCTCGCACTCAGCCACCGCTGAATATGCGCTTCCCGGACGCCGGAGACCTGGATTTGCCGCTTGACCTCTTGCCACCGATTGCGCTGCGCCTGTTGATAGTCTCGCACTGAGAGCCGGGGCAGGAGTCCCTCTGGCGCCTGCTCGCTGGCGAGGTGGAATTGCGCGACCTGGGCAGCCACCGCGGCCAATCCGCCCGGCGGCGGAGGCAGGGGTCGATGCAACCCGTGTCCATCCAGCATCAGCCGGCCGTTCATTGCCCAGGATGACCCGGGCAGGAAGCTGACGACCTCATAGGGCGCACCGTCGGCGAGGCCGTGCGAGTGGGTTGAATGCGGGATCGGGGCAATTCCGGTTTCGGCGATGGCCGGATGGGCGAGCAGCTGGTGCCGGCTCGAAACAAGGGCGTCCGCCTGATCGCTGGACAGGCCACGAATCAGCCACCGCCCGTCGTCGACGTCGAACTGCACGAGCTGTGGTCGACCGGCCACCGCGATCGGTTGACTCGCACCGGGGAACTGGCCGGCGACGTCGACCAGCAGCGACGAGGGCGCCGCCTTGGGCATGGGTGACGGCGCCGACCGTGTCTTGCGCATGATCTAGTCTTCCGCGCCCGGGGTTTTCGAGGCGTCCCGGATCAATTCGACGACACCGGCATCCGCGAGCGTCGTCGTATCGCCGAGCGGTCGCTGGGCGGCGATATCGCGCAGCAGACGGCGCATGATCTTGCCGGAGCGCGTCTTTGGCAGGTCCGGCGTGATCATGATCTGCTTCGGCCGCGCGATTGGGCTGATCTCCTTCGCGACGTGCGCCTTCAGCTCGCTGACCAGCGCATCGGTCGCGTCGTTGCCGCCGCGGAGGATGACGAAGGCGAAGATCGACTCCCCGCTGACTTCGTCCGGCTGCCCGACGACTGCCGCCTCCGCGACCGCTGGGTGAGAGACCAGCGCGCTCTCGATTTCCGTGGTGCTCAGACGATGCCCAGCGACGTTCATGACGTCGTCAACGCGGCCGAGCAGCCAGTAGTACCCCTCGTCGTCGCGCTTGCAGCCATCACCGGGGAAGTACTTGCCCGGGAAGCGGCTCCAGTAGGTCTGCTTGTAGCGCTCGGGATCGCCGTAGATACCGCGCAGCATCGAAGGCCACGGCTGCGTGAGCACCAGGTAGCCGCCCTGGCCAAGCGGGACCGAATTGCCCAGGTCATCGACCACGTCGGCCTTGATGCCGGGCAGCGGGAACGTCGCCGAGCCTGGCTTGGTCGTCGTCAGGCTGGGAATCGGCGAGATCATGGCCGCTCCGGTTTCCGTCTGCCACCAGGTGTCAACGACCGGGCAACGGCCCTGGCCGATGTGCTCGTGGTACCAGATCCACGCCTCGGGGTTGATCGGCTCGCCGACCGTGCCGAGCACGCGGAGCGAAGACAGATCGTGCTTCTCGGCATGCTGGGCGCCATGCTTCATGTGGGCGCGAATCGCGGTCGGCGCGGTGTAGAGGATCGAGACCTTGTACCGCTCGATGATCTCCCACCAACGCTCCCACGATGGGAAGTCGGGCGTGCCCTCGTAGATCACGCCGGTCGTGCCGTTCGCGAGCGGACCGTAGACGATGTAGGTGTGGCCGGTGACCCAGCCGATATCCGCGGCCGCCCAGTAGATATCGTCGTCGTGCAAATCGAAGATCCAGCGGTGGGTTGCGGCTGAACCGAGCAGATACCCGGCGGTCGTGTGCAGGATGCCCTTCGGTTTGGCAGTCGTTCCGGACGTGTAAAGGAGGTAGAGCATATCCTCGCTCTCCATCCTCTCCGGCTCGCAGGTCGCGTCCTGCTTCGGGACGATGTCGTGCCACCAGACATCGCGGCCGTCCGTCATGCTCACATCCTGGCCGGTGCGCTTGACGACCAGCGCATGCTGGATCGTCGGGGTGGACTGCAGCGCCTCGTCAACATTGCCCTTCAAACCGGCCGCCGATCCGCGCCGGTAGCCACCATCGGAGGTGATCACCAGCTTTGCCTCAGCGTCGATGATCCGATCGGAGAGGGCGGTTGCCGAAAATCCGCCAAAGACGACCGTGTGCGGCGCGCCGATCCGGGCGCAGGCAAGCATGGCAATCGGCAGTTCGGGAATCATCGGCATGTAGATGGCGATTCGGTCCCCACGCGCCACTCCGAGCTCTTTGAGGGCGTTCGCGCACTGGCAGACTTCGTCAAGAAGCTGCTTGTAGGTAATTTCGCGCCGGTCGCCGGGCTCGCCCTCCCAGTAGTACGCGATCTTGTTGCCGCGCCCAGCTTCAACATGGCGGTCGAGGCAGTTATAGGAGACGTTGAGCTGGCCGCCGTTGAACCACTTGGCAAACGGTGGGTTCCACTCCAGGACGGTGTCCCACTTTCGATACCAGCTCAGCGATTCCGCCTCTTGGGCCCAGAATGCCTTGAGGTCGGCATCGGCGCGCTCAAACAGCGAACGATCCTGAATGGCTGACTGGGCGACAAATTCAGGGGAGGGTGGAAAGGTTCGCTGCTCCGACAATAATGCTTCGATCGCCTGCTCGACGGGACGTTGGGTCGTCATCAGGGCTCCTTTGCCAGGTTGGGTACGTATGGGGTGGCAGGGTCGAATCCGGGCAGAGCAACCCGGTTGTCGCTACCACGACGGGTCAATTGGCAGTATACAAACGGAAGCCGCCGGCCGGGCTGCGCCAGTTTCCGTTGCGACCAGGGTCCCGGTCAGAGGCCAGGATGATTGAAACCGGCAAGTCCGGAGGAGGAGTTCCGTGGTTACGGTACACATGATCGTCGGCTCGTTGGTGGTGCTTGCCTTTATCGCCCTGACCATTTCCTATGGCATGCAGCTCAGCGGCAAGCGGACGCTGACCTGGGCACGTCCACTTTCGATGACCGCGGCCGGCCTCTTGCTTCTCCAATACGTTCTCGGGTTCGGACTGTTGGCTGATCACGACATCACTGCCGCGCATTACCTGGTCGCGCTGGCGGCGATCATCCCCGTTGGATACGAGCACATGGTCGCGAGCACCCAGGAAGCCCCGACGACCCGTGCCCGCCTCGGCCTGTTTGCCTCAGCGGCGACGACCGTGCTCGTGCTGGTGGCGTACGCGATCGCCGAGTCGCGGTAGTCGGTGGCGCAAGACGTCAACATCTGCATCATCGGCGGCAGCATCGCCGGTTCGGCAGCTGCCGCTACGTTCGTGCGCGAAGGCTATGCGGTTGCACTGATCGAGCGTGAAGCCGCGTTTCGCGACAAGGCCCGTGGTGAAGGGATTCATCCCTGGGGCGTGGACGAGGCAGAAGATCTCGGCCTGCTCGATGTCATCCGAACCGGGGGCGCGCATCCGCTGCCCACCTGGCTGACATATGTGGATCGGGAGCCGCTCGAGCCGTTGCTGATGGCGGAGCACTCGGCCCGTGGCCAGGTCGAACAGGGCAG
>DASQCG010000554.1:0-3443 GCA_035634825.1 Thermomicrobiales bacterium
CGCGCCGGTCGCGCCGAGGGCATGGCCGTGCAGCCCCTTGGTGCCACTGACCGCCACGCGCTCGGCGTGGGGACCGAGCGCGGTCCGGATCGCGCGGCACTCGGTCGGGTCGTTGAGGACCGTCGAGGATCCGTGCGCATTGACGTAATCGATCGCGTCGGGGTAGAGCTCGGCGCTGCGCATCGCGGCGTACATTGCCCGGGCCGCGTGCGTGCCGTCCGGATGGGGCGCCGTCATGTGGTAGGCGTCGCTGGTGGTGCCGTATCCGGCGATCTCGGCGTAGATTCGGGCGCCGCGTGCCCGGGCGTGGTCGAGCGATTCGAGGACGAGGACGGTGGCTCCCTCGGCGATCACGAAGCCGTCACGGCCGCAATCGAACGGCCGACTCGCGGTTTCGGGATCGCCGTTTCGCGTACTGAGGACGCGGATCATCGCGAATGCGCCGACGACGAGCGGGGAGAGGGGCGCCTCGGCCCCGCCGGCGAGCATGACCGGCACGCGGCCATCCTCGATCAGCCGGGCCGCCTCGCCGATCGCGATCAGGCCGGCTGCGCAGGAGTTGCCGTAGGCGAGCGAGGGGCCGGTCAGCCCGAGCTCGATGGTCACGTTCGACGAGGCTGCGCCGCCGAAGACCGAGAGCGCGAGCAGCGGGTTGACCCCGTGCGGCCCGTTGCGGATGTATCCCTCGTGCTGTTCTTCGGCAAAGGCGACCCCGCCGAGCGCTGAACCGACGTAGATCCCTGCGCTGGCGCACCCTGCCTCGTGGGCGGAAAGGCCCGCATCGTCGAGCGCCATTTGGGCTGAGATCAGCGCAAACTGCGAGAAGCGGTCGAGTCGCCGGGCGCGTTTCGGCGCCATGTAATCGAGCGGCTCGAACTCGACATGGCCGGCCACCTTGCTCGTGGTGTGGGTAGGGTCGAAGCGATCGATAGCCCGGATCGCCGATCTGCCAGAGCGGACTCCGGCCCACAGCTCATCGACTCCCGTTCCGATTGGGGTGATCGCGCCGATGCCGGTGATGGCGACCCGTTGCTTCACGACCGCGGCCGCCCATCGGGATCGAAGCGGGGATCGCGGTCCTCGACGATGGTCTTGATCGTAGCCAGCGTCTTGCTGGCGATCGCCTCGACGAAGTGAGGGCCGATGACGTGATTGGCGACGGTATTGCCGACGATCGGCCACGGCGGCGCAAATTCATGATCGATTCGGACCGCTACCGCGCCGGGCTTGCACTCGAAGGTCCAGGCGACTTCCATCCCTTTCGTGACCCCGCCGATGTGGGTGAACCAAATGATCGGCGGGTCGTCATCCCGCTCGATAACCTGGATCGCGCGCCATTTGACCGGGATCCGTCCGCGTCGGGCGGCCATCTCGACCGTCTTGTGGTCGCCGCCGCCATCGAGAAGTGTGACCCAGCGATAGTGAGGGAGGATGGTCGGCCAGCGCTCGATGTCCGCCGCGAGCGCGACGATGCGATTCAGGTCGCCGGTCATCTCGATGGTGTTCGCGCTTCGCATCAGGCAATCCTCACGGTCGCAGCAGACGGGCGAGGTAGAGCGGCGAGAGCGCTTGACTGGCCGGCCGAAGATTGCCGAGCACGCCGCTCAGGGTCAGGCCGAGATCGTCCCGGCGGGTCAATCGGTCGGTCACATAGTTCATCAGTGGCGGCGCGTTCACGAAACCCTGGACGATCCAGCAGACCTGCCGCTTGGCGGTGAAGGCTCGGCGCCGGGCGATCCGGTATGGTGCGAAGGCCCCGGCGGAGGTGTCGCCGGCGCGCAGGGCCGCACTCGCCACGGGCGCGGCCATCAGCGCTGCCTTGAGCGCTTCATAGATGCCTTCGCCCGGGAACGGATCGAGGAACGATGCCGCGTCGCCAATCAGCAGGACGCCATCGCCGGTTGTTCGCCGGGCGCGTTGCCCCATCGATCCGACACCCCGAATACCGTCGACTCGCTCGGCTCCTTCCAATGTATGGGCAAGTGCCGGCAGTCTCCGGAGCGCATCGGCGAAGAGCTCCTCGACAGAGCCGGATCGATCTTCAACCGAGCGGTCGGGGAGCACGATCGTCAGATTCGCCATTCCGTGCTCGATTGGCGCCAGGCCAGCATAGACTCCATGGCCAACGTGCATCTGGCCGTAACCGTCCAGACCGGGCACATCCCGGTAATGCGCAGCGAGTCCGGTCTTGCGCGGCCAGCGGAGCGGAGTGTCCAACCCGAGGGAACGGGCCACGACGGAGTGGCGGCCGTCCGCGCCGACGATCAGCGGCGCCCGGATCTGGTTCGACACGCCATCTATCGTCGCCTCGACACCGACGACGCGCTCGCCGTCCTGAATGAGATCCCGGACGTGGGTACGTTCGCAGACGGTGACCCCGGCTGCCCTCGCGCGGTCGAGCAGGAGCTGATCGAGGCAGCGGCGGGAGAGGCCAAGCGCGCACGCTCCCGGCTCGGCTTTCGCAAAATCGGCCGCGAACCGATTGCCGTCCGGCGCGTGGACAACCATTCCGTCGATCGGGTGCGCTCCCGCCCGCATCGCCTCGTCGAGCACGCCGATCTCGGCCAGAATCTTGCGGCCACCGGCATTGACGTAGTCGGAACAGGGCTTGTGGCGCGGAAAGCCGGCCTTGTCGAGCAAGAGGACGCGATGCCCGGCTTGAGCCAGCTCCGCAGCCATCGTGCTCCCGGCTGGTCCACCGCCGACCACGATCGCCTCGGCGTCAGCTTCGCGCATGGCCGTTGTGGGTTGCCTTGACGGCCGCCATCCGGAACCAGAGATGCGTTGAGATCCTGGCGCCTTCGACGCCGGCCTGACGCAGGAGATCGACCAGCTCGTCCGGCGTGTATGCGCGCCGGATCGAGAGCGGAGCGTCGTTGCGGGTCAAGCGGTTACGGGTCGTGGCGTGGGCGGCGAGCCAGGCGGCGGCGTACCCGAGTCGCCCACGGCGGAGATCGTTCAGGATGAAGCCGTGGCGTGCGATCCGGTCCATCTCGCGCAGCACCTGCACCGCCTCATCCGGCCGAAAGTGGTGCAGAGAGAGCGAGCATAGGGCGATGTCGACCGATTTATCGGGTAGCGGTACGGCGCGGGCATCGAACCGGGCAATGGTGATTTTGGGATGGCTGGTCAGGAGCTTCCGGGCCTCGCGCAGGATCGGTTCGGAGAAGTCGCTGGCCACGATGGTCATCGCCAGACC
The DNA here is from genome assembly GCA_035634825.1 of Thermomicrobiales bacterium. Taxonomy (GTDB): domain Bacteria; phylum Chloroflexota; class Chloroflexia; order Thermomicrobiales; family UBA6265; genus DASQCG01. The sequence goes on from DASQCG010000554.1 coordinate 3,200, forward strand.
CTTCCGCTTGGCCCAGCGCGAAATGGCCAGCGGAATATCGCCGGAACCGGTCGCGAGGTCGAGCACGGAGATGGCCTGGGGCGGCGGGATCGTGGCGAGGACCAACGGCAGGTGACGCAGGACAATCGCCGTCCCGCCGAGGAGGCGATTGACCCGGCGGATATCGCGCAGATTCTCGGCCAACTCGGCCGCATCTTGCTCGGGCAGGTCCATCAGTTCGACCTCGTCGCACCTGGTCATCGGC